>JAMPYD010000313.1 GCA_023700845.1 Elusimicrobiota bacterium
GGGCCCCCCGGCGTGGGCAAGACCTCGATCGCCGGCGCCATCGCCGAGGCGCTCGGCCGCAAGTTCGTGCGCCTCTCGCTCGGCGGCGTGCACGACGAGACCGTCCTGCGCGGCCACGGCCGCACCTACCTGGGCTCCATGCCCGGCGAGATC
The DNA here is from genome assembly GCA_023700845.1 of Elusimicrobiota bacterium. Taxonomy (GTDB): domain Bacteria; phylum Elusimicrobiota; class Elusimicrobia; order UBA1565; family UBA9628; genus GWA2-66-18. The sequence continues at coordinate 154 of JAMPYD010000313.1, forward strand.
ATGCGCCAGATGAAGGCCGCCGGCACGATCAACCCCGTCATGCTGATGGACGAGGCCGACAAGATCGGCCGCAACGGCAACGCCGGCGACCCGACCGCGGCCCTGCTCGAGATCCTGGACCCGTCGCAGAACAACACCTACCGCGACCGCTACCTGGACGTTCCTTATGACCTGTCCGAGGTGCTGTTCGTCGTGACGTCCAACGAGCTCTCCAACATCCCGGAGCCGCTGCGCGACCGCATGGAGATCATCGAGTTCGACGGCTACACCACGCTCGAGAAGATCGCGATCGCCGAGCGGCACGTCGTCCCGCAGAAGCTCGCGCTGACCGGGCTCAAGCCCGAGGAAGCGACGCTCACGAAGAACGCGATCCGCCGCATCATCGAAGGGTATACCATGGAAGCCGGCGTGCGAAAGCTGCGCCAGCAGGTGGAGTCCGTGCTGCGCAAGATCTCGGCGTGGACGGAGACGCGCGGCGAGAAGGCGCCCGGCGTCGTCGACGAGGGCGACATCGAGAAGTACCTCGGCGTGGAGAGCTACAGCCCCCGCGCCGTGGCGCAGAACGGCGTCGGCGTGGCCACGGGATTGGCCGTGAACACGTTCGGCGGCTCGACGCTCAACGTCGAGGTCTCGAAGGAGCCTGGCACCGGCCAGCTCCGCCTGCGCAAGCAGTTCGGAGACGACATCGAGGACTCGGCCAAGAACGCGCTCAAGTACGTCAAGCAGAACGCGGCCAAGTTCGGCCTCAAGGACTTCGACTTCACGAAGCACGACATCGACATCAACATCACCCCGGCGGGCAAGGTGGACGGGCCGTCCGCGGGCGGCCTGATGGTGACGGCGATCATCAGCGCGCTGACGGGACGCTCCGTCACGCCCGGCCTGGCGATGACCGGCGAGATCACGATGCGCGGCGACATACTGCCGATCGGCGGCCTCAAGCAGAAGGTCATGGCCGCCCACCGCATGGGCTACACCGAGGTGATCTTCCCGTGGGCGAACCTCAAGGACATCGAGGACATCCCCAAGGAGGTCCGCGACGGCATCAAGCTCAAGGCCGTGAAGACCTACGACGAGATCTACCCCGACGCGATCGTGCCCGAGAAGCCGGGCCGGCACGCGAAGCCGTCGGCGTGACCCCTGACAGGGCCTGACATTTTCTGACCGGGCGGCGCTTGAATGTCAGCGCGCGGCGATTATGCTATCGGCATGAACGCCACCAGCGACGCTTCGATCAAGATCGCCCTCATCGAGCCGGAGGCCGGGGACGTCGCCTGGATCGAGGGGCTCGTCCGGGACGGGGACGCCTCCGCCGACGTCGTCGACGAGATCGCGGCCGAGCATCCGAACCTCTCCGACGCGCGGATCATCCTGCTCGGCCTGGAGCGGCTGGGCTCGGTGGAGATCGAGGCCCTGACCAAGCTGCACTCCGGATTTCCGGGCAAGCCCCTGATCGTGCTGGCCGGCCCCGACGTCGCCGCGCGGGCCGGCGAGGCCGTCGGCCTGGGCGCGCAGCACGTGACCCCCAAGGACGATCTGACGTCCGCCAAGCTGTCGTCATTGATCCGATTCTACGCCGCGATGGCCAGGTCTTCGGACGTCTCCGTCGCGACCGCTTGAACTCCGCCGCCCATGCGTCTCAGCGCACGAATCGCCAGCGCCGTCAGGATCGCTCTCATCGAGCCGGATGAGGACGAGGCGGCGTGGGTCGAGGCCGTCCTGGAGTCGGTCGAGATCCGGACCGAGGTCAAGCGCGTCCATTGGCCCACGCCTTTCGCCCCGACGGCGATCGGCGACGCGGAGCTGATCCTGATCGGGATCGAGCAGCTCGACGCGCCGCAGCGGGAGGCCTTGAACCTGCTGCACGCCCGGTTTCCCCGGATCCCCGTCGTGGTGCTGGCGGGCCCGGACGCCCTGTCCTGGGGCGGCCAGGCCCTGCGCCTGGGCGCCCTGCACCTCCTCCTCAAAAGCCGCCTGACGGCCGAGGCGCTGTCGTCGACGATCCGCCACTGCGCCTGCTATTCCGTGTGAGCGCGGGCGGGCCCGGGCCCATACGGCCCAAACGGCCTAGGCACTCGGCCCCTTCCTATAGTAGGGCCTTTTCCCCGGGCGAGCGGTCCCATTAGCCCCCCGCGCGAATCCCCGCGCGCGAATACAATAAGGCCATGAAAACGATGAACCGCCGCCCCTCGACCGTCCTGTCGCGCGCCCTGCTCGCCGCCTTCCTCGTCGCCCTTCCCGGAAGCCGCGACGTCTTCGCCCAGGCGCTGACCAAGGTCGGGACGGCGGCGTCCGCCGCCGGGACCTCCGGCGCCGTCGGGAGCACGCTCGGCGGCCTCTCCGCCGCCCCGGCCCTGTCCGCGACGCTCCCCCCCGCGAGCCTCTCGCTGTCCCCTCTCGCCGCGCCGAGCGCGGCGACGCCCGCGGCCCTCGCCGCCCCTCTCGCGCTCAAGCCCGCCGTCGGCCTCGTCCCCGCCGCGCCCGCCAAGGGCCAGCCGGTCACCGCCAAGTCCGCCCTGCAGGGCGCCGCCCTCCAGGCCGCCGCGCTCAACGCGCCCGCTCTGAGCGCCGGCGCGTCCAAGTCCGCCGCCGCCGCCGCCTTCGAGGGCGGAGACTTCAAAGGACGAGGCAACACCGTCGCCGGCGTGCCGTCCGCTTTGACCCCGAGCCGTTCCGCCGCGGCCTCGACCGACCTCGTCCCGGCCAACCCGAACCCCGAGCAGGTCGAGGCGATGCGCGACGCTTTGGTCCGGAACGTCAAGCCGGGAGAGGCCGTCGACCGCGCGACGATCGCCCAGCTCGCGACGGGCGCCGGCGTGCCGGTCGCCCAGGGCCTCCTGGCCGTCGAGGTCCTGGCCCGGACGAGCCAGCTCGTCCGCCTCGGCGACGGCGTCTACATTTTCAGCGCGGCGGTCCAGCGCGACAGCTCCCGGCTCCACGACCCGATGCTCGACCAGGCCAACGCCAAGACCATCGACGGCATCGACCTGATGAACGCGCGCGGCCTCAACTCCCGCGCCCGCGCCCTGGCCTCCTTCGGCGAGGCCCTGCGCCTGCTCGCGTCGGTCGGCGACGACGCCGCCCGCGCCGAGGTGACGATCCTCTACAAGAACACCGCGCTCGAGCTCACCCGCGACGTGCTGACCGAGTACGACCGCAACCTGGCCCAGAAGGCCGCCGCCCCCGAGGTGTCCGAGACGCGCCGGGTGATCGCCGCCGCGCAGAGCGCGCTCGAAGGCAAGTTCTACGCCGCGGGCAAGGCCGACCCCGTCCTCGGCGACGCCGCGGGCAAGGCCTGGCTCAACTCCCTGTTCGCGAAGCTCCAGCCCAGCGACGAGGCCCGCCAAAGCGCTAACGGCCCCGCCGTGGCCACCGGCTGGTCCTTGATCCAGGCGTTCCACAAGGGCTCGCCGCTCCCCGACGCCGGCGTCAAAATGGTGCCCCTGGCCGAGCGCCGCCGCCAGCTGTTCCCCCTCATCGGCAAGGAGGACGACGCCTACAAGGCGCTCAACACCTACGGCTCGAACGTGACGCGCGCCGCCGTCGAGGGCAAGCTCCCGCCGA
>JAMPYD010000314.1 GCA_023700845.1 Elusimicrobiota bacterium
CTTCTGCATCGCGCTCAGGGCGGCGTTCTGCGTGTTCGGCGAGACCACGAAGGTGACGAGGCCGCCGAGGAAGCCGAGAAGCATGACGGTACCCGTGATCGCGGGGCGCGTGGACAGCAGGATGGCGACGGCGGCGATGAGCGCGCCGAGTATCGCGACGGGCGGCTTGTTCGCGAATCCGGCGCCGAGAGCCAGCGCGGCTCCGAGGAAAACGGCGATCGGGAGGATGGGGTGCTTGAACCAGTAGGGATCGATTCTCTTCACTCGATAGCTCATTCCAATCTCCTTAATAGCGTCTGCAGGCCCGCCAAGAATAACAGAAGCGGGACGGTTTGACAAGGGCTTGACCTTCTCATTGAGGGAAAATCAACCACAGAGACACAAAGACACAGAGAACGGCGGAAGAGTTAACGCCGATGCCGTTAACTTTCTTTCCGTTCTCTGTGTCTTCGTGTCTCTGTGGTTAAAGCCGTTGACCCGAGCGCCGCGTCAGATACGGGCGCCGACGGTCTTGGTCTCGAAGAGGATGAGCGTGCGGCGCAGCTCTCCGTCCTCCTCGAGATGGACGGCCTTGACGTGGCAGGGCTCGGACTTGAACATCGTGTCCGCCTCGACGACCTGGTTGGGCCGGTCGAGGGCGACGCCGACGAGGCGCAGCACGTCCTGCTGCTGGCTGTCGATGACGTCGAGCAGATGGAGCTTGCCGTCCGTGGTGACGGTGCCCGTGATCGGGAAGTTGGTGTAGAGGACGCTGTTGTCCTCGTCGACGACGATCGCGCGGTGGCTCTTCGACACGACGGCCTTCAGGATGGATTCCCACCACCGGGCCTCGGCCAGGCCGCGCTGCTTCTCCTTGACCATCGAGTTCGCGATCTCGGCCTTCACCTTGGACAGGAAGATGTTGATCGCGCCCGCGAGCTCTCCGATCTCGTCGTTGCGGGCCGGGAACTTGAGCTCCAGGTTCTTGAACGAGATCGATTCGATCGCGTCGCGCAGGTTGAGGATCGGGTTGAGCACGAAGTGGTGCAGGAAGAAGTAGAGCGGAATGCCCAGCAGCAGAAGCACGCCGACCGCGCCGACGGCGTACTTGTGCATGGCCTTGTTGATGACCTTGACCACGCCCTCGCGGCTGATCTGCATGTTCAGGATGCCGAGCACCTCGCCGCGCAGGGCCAGGGGAATGGCGATGTCGTACAGCGGCATGTTCGGAACGGCGCGCACGATCGGAGTCTTGGCGAGCCAGGCCTGCTCGATGGCGTCCGTCGGCAGGCTCACCTGCTTGACGAAATCGTCGAAGGTCTTGGTCATCATCGACGGGTCCTTGAACCAGCGGACCTCGCCGTACTTGTTGAGGTACAGCAGGGCGGCGATGCGGTCGTCCTTCGAGAAGCGGCTGACGGTGTCGAACTCGGGCATCGAAATCACGCCCTGGTTGCGCGAGAGTCCCTCGATGAGGGTCGGCGCGTACAGGCGGACCATGTCGATGGACTCCTGCTTCAGCTTCTCGTCGAACGTCCACTTGAAGAGGTTGTAGTAGAAGATTCCGCCCAGGCACATGACGTAGATGCCGATGCCGGTGAACCACAGGAACCATTTCGCGGAGAGTTTCATCTATTGCCCCGCGCCGTACAGCTTCTCGATCTTCTCGAGGCCGGCGATCGCGTCGGAGTTGCCGGGATCGAGCTGCTTGGCGTGCAGCCACTTGTCGCGGGCCTTCTCGTAATCGCCCTTCTGGTAGTAGATGACGCCCTCGAGGTAGGCCTGCTGGGAGGCCTGCTTGTTGCTCTCCGCGCTCGCCGTGGGGGGCGGCGCGCCGGTCTGGCCGGCGGGAGGCGCGGTGGTGCCGGCGGCCGCGGCCTTGGCTTTCTCCTCCTCCTCCTTCTTCTTCGCCTCCTCCGCGAGCTTCGCCTCCTCCTCCTTCTGCTTCTTCTTATCCTCTTCGCGGGCCTTGGCGACTTCCACGGCGCGCTTCTTCGCGGTCTCCTCGCGGCGCATCTGCTCCTTCGCGCGCGCGACGAGCTGGTCCGCGGATTTCGGGTCGTAGCCGAATTCGACGGCGTGCTTCCACTCGGAGATCGCCTTCTCGTACTGGCCGGACTCGTAGAAGCGGCGGCCCTCGGCGACGTGCTGGTTGGCCACCTCGGCGCGGATTTCGGCCTGGAGCTTCTGGGCCTTCACGTTGCCGGGGCCCGACTCGAGCACGGCGTCGAGCATCTTGAGGGACTCGAGCACGAGCCCCTGGCTGTACAGGTTCAGGGCGGCCTGGAGCTTCTCGTTGGCGTCCTGCTCGCGGGACTCGGCCTCCACCTTCGCGAGCTCGACGGTCAGCCGCGGGTAGCGGGGGTTGAGCACGAGCGCCGCGTACCACTGATCGAGCGCCTCGCGCAGGCGGTGCTGGCGGTACGCCTGCCGGCCCTTGCGGTAATGCTCCTCCGCCATCTCCGTGCGCGCCTTGCGCAGCCAATAGTGGGATTTCAGGTTGCCGGGAGCGAGCTTCGAGCACTCCTCCCAGCGCTGGGCCGCCTCCACGAGGCGGCCCTGGCGGTAGAGCGCCATGCCCTCCTCGAAGCGCTCCTCGATGAGGCGGCGCTCGGAGACGCGAGGCTTCGTCGAGCCCTTCAGGTCGATCGTCGCCCGGTTGAGGATCGAGGCGTCCGAGTAGCCGGGGTCGATCGAGAGGATCTTGCGCGTGAGGTCGTTGGCGGCCTCGTATTGGCCGTTCTTGTAGAGATCGAAGGCGTTCTCGTACACGCTCTTGAGCGTCTTGCGGGTGACGCGGGACTTCTCGAGCTGGATCGTGTAGATGTACTTCTTCTTGTCGTCCTCGGACGAGATCGTACCCAGGTTGAGCTTCGACATGTCGAGGAACAGGCCCTCGGTGTCGCGAGCGCGGGTGTCGGCGGCGCGCGCGCCTCCCGCGGCGAGCAAGGCCAGGACGGCGAGGAGCTTCGCGCTCATCAGAAGCCCAGGCCTCCCTGAACGAGGCTCTTCATCATCGGCGCCAGCATCATGATGAACACGGTCGGGAAGATGAAGATGAAAAGCGGGATCAGCATCTTGGTCGCGGCCTGGGCGGCCAGCTTCTCCGCCTTGTTGAGGCGGCGGAAGCGCATGTCCGCGGCGTAGTTGCGCAGCAGCTCGACGAGGCTCGTGCCGAGCTCGTCGGACTGGATGATGAGGCCGACGAAGGAGCGGATCTCGGGCACGCCGGTGCGCATGGCCAGGCGCTTCAGGGCGTCGCGGCGCGTGTAGCCGAGCTGGACCTCGTTGAGCATCTTCTGAAGCTCGTTCTCGAGCTCCGTGCGCTGGGTCTGCTTGACGTTCTTGAGGATGCGCTCGATGGCCGCCATGTAGTCGAGGCCCGCCTCGATGGTCAGGGCCATGAGGTCGACCATGGTCGGGAAGTTGCGCATGATGTCCGCCTGGCGGGCGCGGATCTTGCCCTGGAACAGCGAGTCGGGGATGAAGAAGCCGATGATCCCGAACAGGGCGATGACCGGCGATTCCATCATGACGTAGAGGAAAACGATGATTCCGGCCGCGAGCATCTCCTTCAGATGCAGCATCTCGAGGGGCGACGGCTTCGTCGGCCGGCCCATCATCATGTGCAGCTCCTCGAGCTTGACGTCGAGGTGGAAGGTCTTCAGCAGGAACAGGTCGAGCTTTTCAAGGAGGCTGCCGTGCGGGTTGAGGCTCGAGAACGCGGAGCTCGTGC
>JAMPYD010000315.1 GCA_023700845.1 Elusimicrobiota bacterium
ACGAGGTCAGGATCGAGTTGAACGCCTTCTGGTCGTACTGGTTCTTCAGGATGGAGAACAGCGCCTGCTCCGCGATGTCGGAGGACGGCGCCAGGTCGATGATGCGCTGCAGCGAGGAGGTCGCCTCGACGTAGCGCTTCAGCGCGATCTGGGAGTTGGCCATGATCAGGTAGATGTTCTTGGCCAGGACGTGGTTCGGGTACTGGGCGACGAAGTTCGACCCCGTCTGGATCGCCTGCATGAAGTCGCCGACCTGGTGCTGGCACCAGGACAGCTTGAAGTACGCCAGCGGCGTGATCTTCACCGCGTCGGGATACTGCGTGATCACCTTCGTGTACGCGAAGAGCGCCTCGCGGGTCTGGCCGGCGACGAGGTGGGACTCGGCGATGAAGAACTGCGCGAGCGGCGCGAAGAAGTCCTTCGGGTAGCGGTCGAGCACGGCCTGGAAGTTCGCGCGCGCCTCGACGTAGTCCTTCTTCTGGAAGTAGGACGAGCCGATGCGGAACAGCGCGGACACGCGCAGGGGGCTCTCGGGGTAGATCGCGATGAAGGCCTGGTACTTGGAGATGGCGCCGTTGTAGTCCTCGGCCAGGAAGAACGAATCTCCGATGAAAAATTGAGCTTCTTCCTTCAAATCGGAGTCTTTATAATCGCGGATCAGGTTCTCGAACGCGGCGGCCGCGAGGTAGGCGCGCTTGGAGAGCAGGAAGGTCTTGCCGAGATAGTACTGCGCCTCGGCGGTCTTGACCTGCTTGAGCGCGCGCTCGGCGCCGGCGTAGTCGCCCTTGTGCAGGGCCACGATGCCCTGCGCGTACAGCACGACGGGCTCCTTCAGGAAGGTCGGGAACGTCTCGCCGAGGAGGAACAGGTTCGCCTCGGCCTGGGAGAACTGCTCGAGGGCCAGGTCGGCGTAGATGATCCCCATCAGCGCCTCGGGGTTGATGTACGACTTCGGGAAGCGGCGGTCGACCTCCTTGAGCTCGACCACGGCCTTCTCCCAGTCCTTCTCGTTGTAGGCGACCTCGCCGAGGCGGTACTGCGCGGACGCGCCGAGCCCCGACTTCTTGTCGCCGACGACGGACTCGTAGGCGCGGCGCGCGTCCTGCAGGGCCTTCACGGCGGCGGGATTTTTGGGGGCGAGCAGGCGGGCCGACGACGTCTTCTTGGCGGACGCCTCCGCCTTCAGGATCGACAGGGCGTGCTGCATGTACGCCTCGCCGCGGAGGAAGTCGGCGTCGGCGGTGCGCGGCGAGCGCGGAAACTGGGAGGTGAAGTTCTCGAAGGCCGAGACGACGGCCAGCTTGTCGCGGCCCGTCTCCTGGAACATCTGCGTCGCGGCGTTGAACGCGGCCTCTTCGGCCGCGGCGTCGAAATCCGGCTTCGCGGCGAGGGACGAAGCGGCGAACGAGGACAAGACCACGGCGATCAGAATTTTTTTCATTCTTCCTATTCCCAGACGGGGGTCGTTTGCTTCGTCGCGGCCTCGTCGACGAGCTTCTTGATGAAGTCGGCGGGGGCGAGGCCGTTGAACTGGCGTCCGTCGCGCAGGCGCGCCGAGACGGTGCCCGTCTCGACGTCCTTCGGCCCGACGATGGCCATGTACGGGACCTTCTCGAGCGTCGCCTCGCGGATCTTGTGGCCGATGCGCTCGCGGCGCAGGTCGAGCTCGACGCGCAGTCCGGCCGCCTCGAGCTTCGCCTTGAGCTCCGCCGCCGCGGCGTCCTGCTCTTCCGTCAGCGTCAGGACCTTGACCTGCACCGGCGCCAGCCACAGCGGGAAGTTCCCCGCGTAGTGCTCGACGAGGATGCCGAAGAAGCGCTCGATCGAGCCGTACAGGGCGCGGTGCACCATCAGCGGCCGGTGGCGGGCGCCGTCGGAGCCGACGTACTCCATGTCGAAGCGCTTCGGGAGGTTGAAGTCGAACTGCACGGTCGAGAGCTGCCAGGGGCGGCCGATCGCGTCGATGAGCTTGACGTCGATCTTGGGGCCGTAGAAGGCGGCCTCGCCCTTGCACAGCTTGTAGGGCGTGCCGCGGCGCTCGAGCACGGAGGTCAGCGCCTTCGTCGAGCGCTCCCAATCCTCGGCCTCGCCGACGTACTCGCCGGGCTTCTCGGGGTCCCAGGTCGAGACCTCCATCTTGTACTGCGTGAAGCCGAACACCTCGAAGACCTTGAGCGCGAAGTCGAGGCAGCCCTCGATCTCGGACTCGATCTGGTCCGGGGTGCAGAAGATGTGGGCGTCGTCCTGGGTGAAGCCGCGCACGCGCATCAGGCCGTGCAGGACGCCGGAGCGCTCGTAGCGGTACACGGTGCCGAGCTCGGCCAGCCGCATCGGGAGCTGCTTGTAGCTGCGCAGCCCGCTCTTGTAGATGAGGATATGGCAGGGGCAGTTCATCGGCTTGAGCATGTAGTCGGCCTTCTCGACCTCGATCTCGCCGAACATGTTCTGGCGGTAGAAGCCGGTGTGGCCGGAGACGTTCCAGAGGTCCTTGTTCGCGATGTGGGGCGAGTAGACCATCTGGTAGCCGCGCTTGAGCGCCTCGGCGCGCAGCCAGTCCTCCATGATCAGCCGCATGCGCCCGCCCTTCGGATGCCAGAAGATCAGGCCGGGCCCGGCGAGGTCCTGAATGCTGAACAGGTCGAGGGCCGGCCCGAGCTTGCGGTGGTCCCGCTTCTTGGCCTCCTCCAGCATCTTGAGATGCTGCATCAGCTGGTCCTTCGTGGGCCAGGCCGTGCCGTAGATGCGCTGGAGCATCGCGTTCTTCTCGTCGCCGCGCCAGTAGGCCCCGGCGACGGTCAGGAGCTTGAAGTGGCGGATCGCCTTCGTGCTCGGCGTGTGGCCGCCGCGGCAGAGGTCGGTGAACGTGTCGTGAGTGTAGTGCGTGAGCTTCTGGTCCTTGAACTGCTCGAGGAGCTCGAGCTTGTACTTCTCGCCCCGGCCCTCCCAATACTTCTTGGACTGGTCGTAGGTGACCTCCTCGCCCTTGAAGTCGTGGTTGCCCTCGGCGATCTGCAGCATCCGCTTCTGGATCTTCGGGAGGTCCTCCTCCGTGAAGCGGTGCTCGGAGTCGAAGTCGTAGTAGAACCCGTGCTCGATCGCGGGACCGATGGTGATCTTCGTGCCGGGGAACAGCTCCTGCACGGCCTGGGCCATGACGTGCGCGCACGAATGGCGCAGCGCGTCGAGCGCTTCCTGGGAGTTCGGATCGGCGGAGCGAACGATGTCGGCTGCGGGCATGTTCAGCGGGGCTCCTGGGGCAAAAAAATGGTGCCCAGTATAGGATTTGAACCTATGACCTCTCCCATGTCAAGGGAGCGCGCTACCACTGCGCCAACTGGGCACGAAATACGGCACAAAGAACGGGATGACGGCGTTGATCTTATCATGTCCGGGGTTGGGTAAGCAACTTATGACTAATTTAGCGAGTCCATGTTACGGTTTCAAGGCATACGCGGAATTGTTACCTTATTAGCACATCATGAGCGCCTGGATATGGGTCGGCCTGGCCGGATTGTTCGAAATCGCCTGGGCGATCGGCCTCAAAATGTCCGACGGCTTCCGCCGTCCCGTCGTTTCCGCCCTGACCGTGGCAGGAATGATCCTGAGCTTCATCCTGCTCTCCCAGGGGATGCGCCGCCTGCCCGCCGGGACGGCTTACGCGGTGTGGACCGGCATCGGCTCGGCGGGCACGGCCCTCGTCGGCCTCTGGCT
>JAMPYD010000316.1 GCA_023700845.1 Elusimicrobiota bacterium
ATTTGCGTAAGTGCAGGTCTACCTGCCGCGAATAATGCAAATACCGGTAGGCCTGGCACCATATCAGAAGCTTAACGTTTTACGCGCGGCCATCACCACGCGGTCGGAATCCGGGATGTAGTACTGCTCGAGACGGAAAAGGGGCATGCGGATGTCCCAGCCGCCCACGCGGGCGACCGGGGCGAGCAGGCGCAGGAGGCCGCGCTCGGCGATGAGGGCGGAGAGCTCGGCCGCCCAGGAGCCGGCGTTCGGCGCCTCGTGGGCGATGACGCAGCGGCCGGTCTTGCCGACCGAGGCGAGCACGGCCTCCAGGTCGAGCGGCGCGAGCGTTCTGAGGTCGATGATCTCGACGGAGACCCCGTCTTCCTGCTCCAGGCGCTCGGCGGCCTTCTCGCAGGTCACGGTCATGGCGCCCCAGGTCAGCAAGGTGATGTCCTTCCCCTCTTTGACGAGGCGCGCCTTGCCGATCTCGACCGTATAGTGACCCGCGGGAACCGGGCCGCGAGCGGCCCGGTACAATAACTTGGGCTCGAAGAACACGACGGGATCGGGGTCCTCGATGGCGGCGAGCAGGAGGCCCTTCGCGTCGTAGGGCGTCGAAGGGATGACGACCTTGATGCCGGGCGTGTGGCAGAAATAGGCCTCGGGGCTCTCCGAGTGGTGCTCCGGCGCGTGGATGAGGCCGCCGTGAGGGGCGCGCAGGACGAGCGGCACCGACATCTTGCCGCGCGAGCGCGAGCGGATGCGGCCGAGGTGGCAGACCACCTGGTCGAACACCGAGGGCATGAAGCCGTCGAACTGGATCTCGGCCACGGGCCTCATCCCCGTGATGGCCAGCCCGATGGCCGAGCCCATGATGCCGATCTCGGCGAGCGGGGTGTCGACGACGCGCTCGTCGCCGTACTTCTTCCACAGGCCCTCGGTGGCGCGGAACACGCCGCCGTTGCGGCCGACGTCCTCGCCGAGGATCATCACGCGCTCGTCCTTGGCCAGGGCCAGGTCGAGCGCCTCGTTGACGGCCTGCACGAGGTTCAAGGTGCGGACGGCGGCGGGCTTCGGGGCGGTCTTCACGGAAACCTCCCTTCCGTCGGAGGCAGCTCCATCAGGATCTTCGCGCCGCCCTTGAACTTGAGCAGCTCCTCCAGCTCGGCGCGCTGCTCGATCAAGGCCCGCGGCGCCGTGGAGTAATTGTCGGCGAACATGTTCAGCGGATTGGGCGCCGGAAACTCCTCATACGCCTTCACTTCGCCGTCGATCCAGCTTTGTGTCTCTGTGGTTAAATTCTTTTCCTTTTTCTCGTCCCAAATTCTTTTTGCCGTCAAAAACTTCTTGAACCGCGCGATCGGGTCCTTCTTGCGCCAGGCCTCGACGTCCTTGCCGTCCCGGTAGCGCGTCGCGTCGTCGGCCGTCGTGTGGTGCCCCATGCGATACGTCTCGCACTCGATGAGCGTGGCCCCGTCGCCCTTGCGCGCCCGCGCGACGGCCTCGGCCGTCGCCGCGTACACCGCGAGCGCGTCGTTGCCGTCCACCTGGACCCCGTGCACGCCGTAGCCCCACGCCTTCTGCGCCAAGGTCTGCGACGCGGCCTGGCGCTTGCGCGGGACGGAGATCGCCCAGCCGTTGTTCTCGATGATGTAGATCGCGGGAAGCTTGAACTGACCGGCGAAGGTCAGCGCCTCGTGAAGGTCGCCCTTCGAGGAGGTGCCGTCGCCGCAGTAGGTCATGGCCACGCCGCCCTGCCCCTTGATCTTCTGGCCCCAGGCGAGGCCCGCGACCTGGGTGAGGTGCGTGCCGACCGGGATCGAGAAGATCATGTCGTTGTTGCCTTCCGGAAAATGCGTGCCGCGGTCGTCGCCGGCCCAGTACAGCAGGCCGTAGCGCATCTGCATGCCGCGCGCGAAGTACACGCCGCCGCCGCGATAGGTCGGGACGACCCAGTCGGAGGGCTTCAGCGCCAGCGGCGGGACGCACTGCGTCGCCTCCTGGCCGGTGATCATCGGGTAGGTGCCGAGGCGGCCGGAGCGCTGGAGAAGGATCGCGCGCTCGTCAAAAGCCCGGATCTGGAACATCAGCCGGTACATCTCGAGAAGCAATGCGTCGGAGACCTTCGGCATAAGCGCCTTGTCGAAGGTGCCGTCGACGTTGAGGATTTCGAGGCGTTTAATATCGATGGAGGCGATCGTCTTAAGGGGCATGAGTCTCCAGGTATCCCTTCATAAAGAGTTCCGCCGCGCGGTAAGAGGACCGCACGAAGGGCCCGGACGCCACGTAGAGAAAGCCGTGCCTCTTCGCGATCTCGCCGTATCTTTTGAATTCGTCAGGATGTATAAAATTCTCGACCAGGAGGTGGTGACGCGACCCCGAGGGCCTCAAATATTGCCCGAGCGTCAATATCTCGACTCCGCTCGCACGAATGTCGTCGAATGCTTGCAGGAGTTCCCCTTCCGTTTCCCCCAATCCGAGCATCAGCGATGTCTTGGTCGGGGCCTTCGGTCGGTATTTCTTGGCGTGCGCCAGCACATCCAAGGACTGCCGGTAGCCCGCCTTGGCGTCGCGAACGGAAGACGTCAACCTTTCAACGCATTCCACGTTGTGGGCCACCACATCCGGACCGGCGTCGAGGACCGTCTCAAGAAGCGCCTTATCAGACCGGAAATCTTGGAGAAGCATCTCAAGCTTTAGGCTCGGATTGACCTTTTTGATCTCGCGTATGCACGCCGCGAGGTGCCCGGCGCCCTGGTCGGGCAGGTCGTCGCGGCAGACCGTCGTCAAGACGGCGTATTCGACGCCCATTTCTTTCAACGTCAAAGACAATTTGATCGGCTCCTCCGCGTCGGGCGCCGGCGGCTTCAGGGCCGTGCCCACGGAGCAGAACCGGCAGCCGCGCGTGCACGTGTCCCCCATCACCATGAAGGTGGCGGTTCCCCCGCCCCAGCACTCCCCCATGTTCGGGCAGCGCGCCTCCTCGCAGACGGTGGAGAGGCCGCGCGAGCGGGAGGCGTCCTTCAGGCGTGCGACGACGGGCCCGGTCGGAAGCTTGACCTTCAGCCAGGGAGGAAGGCGCTCCGCGGCCGGGGCCATGCTCAGTGCGTGCCCTGGTCGGCCAGCCAGCGCTCGGCCTCGAGCGCGGCCTTGCAGCCGTTGCCGGCGGCCGTGATCGCCTGGCGGTAGCGGTGGTCCATGACGTCGCCCGCGGCGAACACGCCCTCGACGGAGGTGCGCGTGCGGTCGTCGGTCACGATGTAGCCGTTCTCGTCTTGCTTGAGCTGGCCGCCGAGGAAGCCGGTGGTCGGCGCGTGGCCGATGGCCATGAACACGCCCCCGGTCTTGAGCTCGGTGACCGCGTTCGTCTTCAGGTTCTTGAGCTTGACGCCCTCGACGTGGCCGTTGCCGAGGATCTCGTCGATCGTGGAGTCCACGACGAAGGTGATCTTGGGGTTCTTCTTCGCTCGGTCGAGCATGATCTTCGAGGCGCGGAAGGTGTCGCGGCGATGGACGAGCGTGACCTTCGAGGCGAACTTGGTGAGGAAGCTGGCTTCCTCCATGGCGGTGTCGCCGCCGCCGACGACGACGACGTCCTTGCCCTTGAAGAAGAAGCCGTCGCAGGTCGCGCAGGCGGAGACGCCGTGGCCCATCAGGCGCTTCTCGCTCTCGATGCCGAGCCACTTCGCGTTGGCGCCGGTGGCGATGATCAGGGCCTG
>JAMPYD010000317.1 GCA_023700845.1 Elusimicrobiota bacterium
CGGCCGGTCGTCGCGCAGTCCGATCGCGGCCGGCCCGATGAGCGAGTCGAGCGGGACCTCGGATTTGAGCAGCGCCGCGAACTGCGCGGCGCCCGTTTTCCACGGCCCCATCTCCAGGAGGTCCCGGACCGCGGGGCGCGGCATGCGCGCGGTCAAGGCGGCGGCGCCGTAGCCCGGGATCGGCTCGCGGCTGGCGAGGACGTGCCAGCCCCAGCCCTCGAGGGAGCGGAAGACGCGCGCGTGCGGGAAGCTGTTCTTGACGGCCTTGGCGAAGGCGGAGAGCACGGCCGGCTCCACGGGCTCCACGATCCAGATCTGCATGATCCCGTCGGGAGCCAGGCGCCGCTTCGCCTCGGCGTAGAATTCCTCGGAAAACAGGAAGCTGGTGCCGGCGGCCGTCATCGGCGGCGCGGGGTCGAGGGTGATGACGTCGTAGGTCTCGCCGGTGCGGGCGAGGAAGCGGCGGCCGTCGTCGATCACGACGCGGGCCCGCGGCGAGGACAGCACCTCGCGGGCGTCCTCGTGGAAGAAGCCGAACAGGTCCGGGACGCTCGGCACGAGCTCGACCGCCGTCGCGGGAATCCCCCAGGACAGCAGGGAGCGGAACGTCGTGCCCATCCCGAAGCAGATGACCAAGGCGCTGCGTGGAGGGCGCGGAAGGAAGGCGAGCGGCAGGTGGGCCATGACCTTGGTGATCGGGGTCAGCCGGGTCATGCCGATGTTGTTGATCTGCAGGATCCGCTCCATGCCCGTTCCCCCCGCCGTCACGCTGGCCTGATAGTCGCGCCGGACCGTCCGGTTCGCGTTGTACATCGCCGCGACGTCGTCGAACGTGCCGGCGAGGACGGCCATCATGATCGCCAGCGCCGAGGCGCCGCCGAACAGCGGCACCGGGCCGATCCGGCCCAGCGCGAACGCGCTCCCGCGCAGGCGCAGGGCGGCGAGGAGGCCCGCGGCGAACAGCGGCGCGGACAGCACGCCCAGCGCGGCGTTCTCCCCCATGCGCGGCAGCAGGCCGAAGCCCGCGAGCAGGGGGCCGAGCAGGCAGCCGGCGATGTTGACCGCGTACGCCGTGCCGGCGCGGCCCGGGTTTCCCCCGGACCAGGCGTCGACGAGCGAAGGCGTCAGGAAGCCGAACAGGGCGCAGACGGGCGCGATCCCCAGGAGGATGCGCGCGTAGGCGTTCAGGGGCAGGTAGGGGTCGGCGGCGTAGAGCGGGAGCAGGCTGAGCGCCCCGGCGAGGAGCCAGGCCCCGTCGCGGAGGGCGGAGCCCCGTCCGATCGAGGCGCGGGAGAGCCAGGCGCCGGCGAACGACGACAGGAGGTACGCGGCGAGGACCAAGGCGAACGCGTACACCGAGTTGCCGAGGTAAGGCGTGAACTGCCGGGTCCAGACGACCTCCATCGCCATGCCCGCGAGGCCGGTCAGGAAGAGAAGGGGCAGGGCGTCGGCGCGGGCGGCGCGCGCGGCGGGCGCGGCGGGCTCGGCCTCCTTCGCGCCGGCCTCGTTCATGGCGGGCGCGAAGCTCGCCGCCGCGGCCGCGATCGCGATCGCGACGTTCAGGCCGGCGGCGGCGCCGAGCGTGCCGCGAAACCCGAGCAGCTCGATGAGCACGAAGGCCGAGGCCAAGGTCCCCAGGCCGGCGCCGACGACGTTGGCGGCGTACAGCGAGCTGAAGGAGGTCGCGGCGCGGGCCTTGAACGACTTCTCGATGGCGGCCATCCCCAGCGGGAAGGTCGCTCCCATGAAGGCGCACCAGGGCAGGAGGATCGCGGCCGTGATCGCGCCCGACGCCCAATAATACCCCGACGAGCCCCACGCCACTCCGCCGAAGGCGCCCGCGAGCGCGTCGCGGCCCAACGTCAGGAGAAAAGGGACGGCGAGGGCGGACAGCGCGATCAGCAGTTCCGCGCCCGCGTACAGCCGCAGGGCGGCGGCGGCCGGCCGGGATTCCAAGCGCCGGCACAGGCGTCCCGCCGCCCAGCTGCCCAGCCCCAGGCCCGCCATGAAGACCGACAGGAAAATGGAGACGAACGGCGCGGTCACGCCGAAGACGCCCATCGCCAGCCTCAGCCAGACGACCTCGTACACCAGGCCGCAGAAGCCGGACGTGAAAAAAAGCGCCAGGAATAAAATCACGGGACGCAGGGTACCATTTCCCGACTCGGGGCGCGGCGCGCGCGGAGGGTCAGGGCAGGGGGTCCGACTTCAGGCGCTTGAGCTGGGCCTGGGCCAGCTCGAGCGCCGCCGGCGAGGGGCCCATCGACAGCCCCTTGCGGAAGGCGCGCTCGGCGTCGGGGTAGTTGCGCCCGGCGGTGAAGCACAGCCCGATGCCGATGTAGGAGTCGGCGACGCTCTGGTCGGAATAGCCGTCGGCGAAGGCGAGGTTCACGCCCTCGGCGTAGGCCTGGACGGCCCCGCGGAAGTCCTTCTGCAGGAGGTAAAGCGAGCCGAGGCGCTCGTGGAAGCGCACGCGGCGGCGGTCCCCCGCCGGCAGGCCGCGCATGCCGACGAACAGGAAGGCCTTCGCCGCGACGTAGTCGCCGCGGTTCATCGCGGCCTGCGCCTTGGCGAGGCTGGCCTCGGGCGAGCCCTCCGCGGGGGCCTTCGCGGTCGCGGGATCGTCGGACCGGCCCCAGCGCAAGGTGAAGCTGATGCGGTGGGCGCTGCCGAGCTCCCCCATCGGGGTGAAGGCGTAGTCGGCCCCGACCTTCCGCCCCGTCCAGCCGAGGCCGAAGACGAGCCCGAGCCCCGCGTCCTGGCGCGTGCTGAAGCCGGCGCGCACCGCGAACCGCTCGTCGATCACGGTCTCGGCGCCGAAGCCGAGCCTGACCTTGTCGAGGACGCTCTTCGTGAGGTCCAGCGCCAAGGTCACGTTGTTGTGCGGCAGGGACATCGCGTAGGCCGCGCCGAGGCGCAAAGTCGTCGGGAGCTTCTCCGCCGTCGAGGCGAACTTGACCGGCGGGCCGAGGTTCAGCAGCGAGGCGCCGAACATGAGGCCCTTGATGTCGGGCAGGCGGTACAGGCCGCCGACGTCCACGGCGTAGCCGCTCGCCGTCGTGTCGCCCAAGGACTCGGTGAAGTACTTGGCGCCGCCGCCGACGGCGAGGTCCGGGGACAGCTCCCGGCCGTAGCCCGCGCCGAGCGAGGTGTCGCTGATGTTGAGGCGGCTGCCGGTGCCGGCGGGGCTGGAGATCGTCGTGCGCGGCACGTCGCCGAGGCTCGCGTAGTTGAACTGGAAGCCGAGGCCGCGCTTGAGGGCCACGCCGATGTACTGCTGGCCGACGCCCTGCGCGTACTGGTTGTGCATGAACGTCGCCTCGCTGTCGCGCACGCGGGCGAGGCCGGCGGGGTTGTAGAGCAGGGCGTTGGAGTCGGACGCGAGCGCGGTGTAGGCTCCGCCCATGCCCACCGCGCGCGCGTTCGCGTCGAGGCGCAGGAAGTCGAAGGCCTCGGCGCCGGCCGACGACTGGGCGCGCGCGGAGACGCCGGCCAGGAGCAGGCCGAGGGCCGCCGCCGTCGCGCGCATGATCCTCATCGGATGATCACCAGCTTCTTGACCACGGATTTATGACCGGGGGCCGTGATCACGGCGAAGTACGCCCCCGACGCGACGTCGCGC
Source organism: Elusimicrobiota bacterium (assembly GCA_023700845.1). Lineage (GTDB taxonomy): Bacteria > Elusimicrobiota > Elusimicrobia > UBA1565 > UBA9628 > GWA2-66-18. The sequence continues at coordinate 3,623 of JAMPYD010000317.1, forward strand.
CCGTCCTGGTTCTTCGCGTCCCATCTCACGGTGCCGGCGATCGTCGGGGTGTCGAGGGCCGAGACGAGCCGTCC
>JAMPYD010000318.1 GCA_023700845.1 Elusimicrobiota bacterium
CAGCGCCCATTACGAGGTGCCGTTCGTGGAATTCTCGGCCGACGTCGAGATTTCCCGGGAGATCGTCAACAAGCTCAACCCCCGCTATCTCAAGCGCGTCGGCTGGGTCCCGCTGCCGCCCGACGGCAATCCCGTCTCGATCCTGATCGACAATCCCCGCAACGCGTGGAAATGCCACGACATCCAGATGCTGTTCCGCGACCGCGAGATCCGCTGGTTCGTCGGCTTCCGCGAGGACATCGTGCGCTTCATCGACTCGGCCTTCGGGACCGTCCAGCCGCAGAAGGACATCTCCGCCATCATGACCGAGCTCGGGGACGCCTCCGCCGCGTCCGCGTCCTCCTCGGACGAGGACTCCATGGAGGAGGTCGTCACCGAGTCGGACAGCGCGATCATCCATCTCGTCAACCAGATCATCCTGGACGCTCATAAGCAGGGCGTTTCGGATATCCACATCGAGCCGAACTCCCACGACAAGGACACCTTGGTCCGCTTCCGCGTGGACGGCCATTGCCGCACCTATCAGAAGGTGCCCGGCAGCTACCGCAAGCCCCTGGCGGCGCGCATCAAGATTTTGGCGGGGCTGGACATATCGGAACGCCGCAAGCCCCAGGACGGCAAGATCGTCTTCCGCCACGGCGGCAAGAAGCTCGAGCTGCGCGTCGCGACGATCCCCACGAGCGGCGCGGGCAACGAGGACCTGGTCCTGCGCCTGCTCGCCTCCGGCGAGCCGCTCCCGATCGAGCGCCTCAACCTGACCGAGCGCAATTACGCCCAGCTGAAGGCCATGCTCGACAAGCCCTACGGACTCGTCCTGTGCGTGGGCCCCACGGGCTCGGGAAAGACGACCACCTTGCACTCCGCGCTGAAGTACCTCAACCGCCCGGAGAAGAAGGTCTGGACCGCCGAGGATCCCGTCGAGATCACCCAGGCCGGCCTGCGCCAGGTCCCGGTCCAGGCCAAGATCGGCCTCACCTTCGCCTCGCTGCTGCGCAGCTTCCTGCGCGCCGACCCGGACGTCATCATGATCGGCGAGATGCGCGACTCGGAGACGATCGAGATCGGCTTGAAGGCGTCGCTCACCGGCCACCTCGTGCTCAGCACCTTGCACACCAACAGCGCGCCCGAGACGGTCAGCCGCCTGCTCGACATGGGCGTGGACCCCTTCTCGTTCGGCGACGCCCTGCTCGGCGTGATCGGCCAGCGGCTGATCCGGACCCTGTGCAAAGCCTGCCGCCAGCCCTACGAGGCGTCGCCGGCCGAGCGGCGGGAGCTGATCGCCGCGTACGGCGAGGCGGATTACGCCAAGCTGGGGCGTCCCGACGGCATGGGGATGCAGCTGTACCGCGCCAAGGGCTGCGACGCCTGCGGCGGCTCCGGCTACAAGGGCCGCACCGGCATCCACGAGCTGCTCGTCGTCAGCGACGAGATCCGCAGGCTCATCCACGGGCGCGCCCCGATCGCGGAGATCCAGCGCTTGGCGACGGCGCAGGGCATGACGACCTTGTGCCAGGACGGGCTGCTGAAGTGCCTCTCGGGCCAGACCGACCTGCGCCAGGTCGTCGGCAGCGTGAAGACCGCCTAGCCTAGACGAACATCGCCACGAAGGCGTTGAGGCGGCGGGCGACGTCGAGCAGCAGGCCGTGGAGCTGCAGGGGCTCGGCGTAGACCTCGACGGGGCGGACCATGTCCACCGTCGCGATCGGAATCGTGAAGCAGAACGTGGAGCCCGAGCCCTTCCAGGACTCGGCCCAGATGCGGCCGCCGTGCAGCTCGACCATGGCGCGCGCCAAGGTCAGCCCGAGGCCGGTGCCCGCGGCCTTGCGCTGGGCGGAGCCGGCGGCCTGCTCGAACATGCCGAAGATCTTCTCGAGCTCGTCGTGGGCGATGCCGCAGCCCGTGTCCTTGACCTTGAAGAGCAAGGTCCCGGCGTGCTCGTACTTGCCCTCGGCGACGGTGACCGTCACCGTGCCGCGGGCGGGCGTGAACTTGATCGCGTTGGAGATCAGGTTCATCAGGACCTGGACGACGCGGCGGCTCTCCGCCGCGCAGCGCGGCAGCAGCGGCGCGAAGTCCTTGTTGATCTTCACGCCCTTGGCGGTGGCCATGGCGCGAAGCGAGTCGGAGGCGTCGTCGACGAGGGTCCGGGGGTCGCAGGGTTCCTTGACGATCGCGAGCTTGCCGGCCGCGATCTTGCTGTAATCCATGATGTCGTTCACGAGGCCTTCGAGCCTCATGGTGTTTCGGATCGCCAAGGAAAGCATCTGCTTCTCGTCGCCCTGGAGGCGGCTCTCGATCTGCTCCGACAGGATCTCGAGGCCGAGGCGGATGGACGTCACCGGCGCGCGCAGCTCGTGGGCCAGATAGGCGGCCTGGACCTTGGGCTCGGGGCGGCGGACGGCCGCGGGGGCCTGCTTCTTGGCGGCGGGCTTCGCGGGCGCCAGCTCGAAAGCCGGGGCCTCGCGGATCACCATGTCCTCCCACTGCGGCTGTGTCGCGTCCATGACGATTATATAACCCTATCGTGTTACGCCGTTATTACGAGTAAACTTACATCCGGGCTATGCAACTTTTTGACCCCCTCAATCGTAAGATAGGTGGAATGGCAGACATGGACTGGGACGCCCTGATCGACGCGAGCGCCAATAAGGCCTATTGCTTCGCCATGGGGCTGTGCGGAAACGAGGACGAAGCCCGGGAGCTCGTCCAGGAGGCCTTCGCCAAGGCCATGGACCGCATCGACACGCACGACGCGTCCTTGCCCTTCGAGGCCTGGTTTTTGACGGTTTTAAAGCACCTGTACCTGGACGGGACGAAGAAATACGAGAAGCGCTTCGGCCAATCGCTGGACCAGCCGGTCGACGACACGGGGCTGACGGTGGCCGACGCGATCGCCGACATCCGGGAGATGTCCCTGCTCGACCGCCTGGAGCGCGAGGAGAACGCGAAGCTCGTGCGCCGCGCGATGCGGGCGCTGACGCCGGACGCGCGGGCGGTGCTGATGATGATCGATTTGGAAGGGCTCGGCTACGAACAGGCCGCCGCGGTGATGGGCTGCCCGTTGAACACCCTGCGCTCGCGCATCGTGCGCGCGCGCACGGCGCTGAAGGAACGACTGCTGGCCCTGGAGGTCTCCTTATGAACGAAGACGACGACGCCCGCCTCTCGAAGGCGGCGATGAAGTCCCTGATCGTGCCCGCTCCGCAAGGCCTGAAGGACGATCTCAAGCGCATGGCCCGGGGCCGCAGGCCCGCGCCCTCGCTGTGGGACGGCCTCCGGGAGGCCCTCTCGGGCGGGGCCTGGGCGTACGGCGCCGGGGCCGCGTTCGCGGCGGCCGGAATCGGCGTCCTCCTCCTGCGCGCGGTGCCGGAGCGGGAGGCTTCGCCGGGCGTCGCGGAGCGTCCGGTCCGGACGATCGAGCGCGCGGCCCCGCAGGCCCTGGCGGACCTGTGGTCGGACGACGACGGAGGCGACGATGACGAGATTTAAACTCGCCGTCGCGGTCATCCTCGCCGCTCTCCCCCTTCAGGCCAAGCCCCGCGCGCCGCGTCCCGGCGCCGACGAGCTCCTTCTGAAGATGCTGTCCGGTCCGGCCACGAGCTATAACGCGGTGGAGCGCGTCCAGGTGTTTCTCGAAGGCAGGAAGCCCAAGGCGCTCAAGGTCAACCTGAGCGGGCTCCCCGGAGGGCGCGTCC
>JAMPYD010000319.1 GCA_023700845.1 Elusimicrobiota bacterium
TCAATATCGTCACGGACGATCAAGTGAGACGTACCGAGCGCTGGCTAAATGCCCTTCCACGCAAGTGCCTCGGATTCAAGACACCGACGGAAGCTTGCCGGGAAAGTGTTGCACTTAGCGGTTGAGTGTGGTCATCGCGCGCGCGATGTTGATTATCCTGTATTTTTCGAGATTATTTTTCCGAATTCGCGGGAAAATCCGCGTCCGAGCCGGCGGCGCCGGCCGCGAGGCGGTCGGCCAAGGCGAGATGCTCGGCCTCGTCGTCGGCGATGCGGCCGAAGATCGCCGCGGTGACGGGGTCGCGCGAGGCGAGGGAGCGGCGGAAGCTTTCCTCCGCGGCCCGGCCGCGGGCCTCGGCCTCGCGCATCATCGCGGCGAACTCGGCGGCGGTCTTGGCCGTGGTCAGGCGACGCCACAGGCGGTCCGACACGGGACGATCCTCGACCTTCACGCCGAGCTCGGCCATGCGCGCGAGCAGGAGATCGAGGTGGACCTTCTCCTCCGCGCCGATGCGCCGCCACGCGGCGCGCAGCTCGTCGGAGGCGTCGGTGAAGGCGTCGGCGGCCCAGACGAAGGCCGCGAAGGCCTGGCGCTCGGCGAAGGCCGCCGTGCGCAGGCGGTCGCCGAGGCCGTCGGGGCCGCCCATGCCGCGCGCGCCGGGGGCGTATTCCTCGGGCGCGCAGACGACGAAGGGCGACCAGTCCATGATGCATGATAGCGCAAAAGGCTAAAATCAGGACATGACGCGCCCGCTCGTCCTGTCCCTGCTGCTCCTCGCCGCCTGCACGAAGGCTCCGGAGGCGCCCGCTCCCGCCGCGTCCGGCGGCCCCATCGCGCTGTTCATCGGAGACTCGCTCACCGCGGGCTACGGCGTCGATCCCGAGGAGGCCTGGCCCGCCCTCGCCGGGGAGGCCTGGGCCGCGCGCGGCCTTCCCTGGCGCGCGCGCAACGCGGCGGTGACGGGCTCGACGACCGCGGGCGCGCTCGAGGCCGCGCGCTGGGCGCTGACGCCGGAGGTGAAGCTGGTCTTCGTCTGCATCGGCGGCAACGACGGCCTGCGCGGCACGCCGCTCGTCGAGACGAACCGGAACCTCGACGCCCTGCTCGCCGAGCTCGGCCGCGACGGGCGCGTCGTCGTCCTCGCCGGGATGAAGATTCCCCCGAACTACGGGCGCGCCTACGCGGACGGCTTCGCCGCGCTGTTCCCCGCGCTCGCCAAAAAGCACGGCGTCCTCTTCATGCCGTTCCTGCTCGAGGGCGTCGCCGCCGATCCGCGCTTCAACCTCCCCGACGGCATTCATCCCAACGCCGAGGGCCATCGAAGGATCGCGGCGGCCGTCCTCGCGTTCCTGGACTCGAAGGGGCTTCCGGAATGAGCGCCCCGATCCTCGAGCTCGCGGGCATCGCCAAGGACTTCGCCTCGGGCGCGGAGTCCCTGCGCGTGCTCGACGGCGTGGAGCTCGTCATCCGCCCCGGCGAGACGCTCGCGGTGACCGGCCCCAGCGGGTCGGGCAAGTCCACCTTGCTCGGGATCATGGCCGGCCTCGAGCGCCCGAGCGCCGGGGCCGTGCGCCGCGACGGCGCGGACGCCTCGTCCTGGAACGAGGACGAGCTCGCGGGCTGGCGCCGCAGAAGGCTCGGCTTCGTGTTCCAGAGCTTCCGCCTCGTGCCGACCTTGACCGCGCTCGAGAACGCCTCGATGCCGCTCGAGCTGCTCGGCGCGCCGCCCGCGCAGGCCGAGGAAAAGGCCGCCGGGCTGCTCCGGGCGCTGGGCCTCGACGGGCGCCTGCATCATCGCCCGTCGGCGCTGTCCGGCGGCGAGCAGCAGCGCGTGGCGCTCGCGCGGGCCTACGCGCACGGCCCCGCCCTGATCCTCGCCGACGAGCCGACGGGCAGCCTCGACCGCGCCACCGCGGAGAAGGTGCTCGCGGCCCTGCTCGAGCTCAACGCCCGCTCCGGAACCGCGCTCGCGGTCGTCACGCACGATCCGACGGTGGCGGCCGCCCTCGGGCGCTCGGTGCGCCTGGAGCGGGGCCGGATCGTCCCTTGATCCGTCTCGGCCTCAAGCTCGCGGGCCGGCAATGGCCGCGCTTCGTTTTCTTCGCGGCGTGCCTGTCGCTCGGCACCGGCTTTCTCGTCGCGGTCTCGCACCTGCTGACGGCGGTGGACCGGGCGGTCGCCGTGCGCGCGCGGGAGCTGCTCGCCGGGGACGTCGAGGTCTCCTCGGGGCGCGACTTCGGGGAAAGGGAAAAAGCCGCGTTCGCCGCGGCGCTGGCGCCGGGGCGGCGCGCGGCGCGCTCGGTCACGTTCGCCTCGATGCTGACGCCGGACGGCGGCGCGGCGCCCTTCCTCGTGTCCGTCAAATCCGTCGAGGCCGCCTATCCGCTGCGCGGAGAGCTCCGGACCGATCCTCCCGGCGGGGCCGCCCTGCTCGCGGGCGGCGGCAAGTGCCTCGTGGAGAGGACCTTGACCCTGCAGCGCGAGCTCAAGCCCGGCGAGCGCGTGAAGCTCGGCGCGCTGACTTTGACCGTCGCCGGCGTCATCGACCGCGAGCCCGACCGGGGCTTCGCCGCCTTCTCGTTCGCGCCGCGGCTGATGATCGCGGCCGAGGACCTGGACGGGACGCGCCTGCTCGGCCTCGGCGCGCGCACGCGCTTTCGCTGGACCATGGCGCTCGGCGGCGGCGAGGATCCGGTCGCCGGCTCGAAGGCCGTCAAGACGGCCCTCGAGAAGGCCCTCCCCGAGCCCCACCTCGCGATCGAGTCCTACACCGAGGGCGAGCCCGCGATGCGCGACGGCCTGCGCCGCTCGGCGCTGTTCTTCACCGTGCTCTCGCTGGCGGCCCTCCTCCTGGGCGCGGCGGGACTGCGCGCGGGCCTGACCTTGTTTCTCGACGCGCAGGCCGAGACGATGGGGCTGCTGCGCTGCCTCGGCGCCTCGGCGCGCGAGGTCGAGCTCCTGTACTCCGGGCTGTGCGTCGGCGCGGGCCTGATGGGCGGGCTCGGCGGAGGCCTCGCCGGCTGGGGCGTCGCCGCGCTCGCCGCGATTCAGGCCCCGCGCTTCGGCGTGGACCTGTCCGTGCCGCCGGACCCCGCCGCGTTTCTCGAGGCGCTGCTGCTCTCGGCCGCGCTGGCGTGGGGCCTGTCCGCCGCGCGGGTGAGGGCGCTCGCCGCGCGCTCGCCGCTCGACGCGCTGCGCGCCCCGCCCGAGTCGCCGCGCGGTCTCGCCGCCGCCGGCTGGGCCGCGGCCGGCGCGGCCGTGCTGTTCGCCGCGTGGCGGCGCTCGGGGTCCAACGAGGACGCGCTCAAGCTCACCGCGGCGCTCGCGGCCGCCGCGCTCGCGATCTCGCTCCTCTCCCGCCTGGCGCTGGCCGCCGCCGCCCGGCTCGCGCAAAAAAGCTCCGTCCTCGGCGCGCCGCTGCCCCTGCGCCACGGCCTGCGCCGCATCGCGCGCCGCCCCGGCCCCTCGCGGGTGATGCTGTTCACCCTGTCGGGGGGCTTCGCCCTGCTCGCCGCGGTCGGCACCGCGCGCGAGGGCCTGAGCCGCGCGCTGGCCCCCTCCTCGGCCGAAGGGGCCGCGGACCTTTTTCTCGTCGACGTCCAGCCCTCCCAGCTCGCGAGGGCGCGCGCCGCGGCGGCGCGGCGCGCCCGCGGCGTCCCGGACTTCTCGCCGCTCA
>JAMPYD010000320.1 GCA_023700845.1 Elusimicrobiota bacterium
CCCAAGTCCGTGCAGGACGATTTCCGCCGCTTCATCCGCGACACCGCCAAGCTCGACCGGGTGAAGGACGCCGAGAAGCTCGACGCCATGCCCTTCTCCGACCTCTTCGCCGGCTACGACGGCCGCGTCCAGCGGTACTGGGACTACTTCGGCCCGTCCAACTGGGGCGCGGCGACGAAGGACGCCTCCGCCCTCGTCGGCCTGCACGCCGCCCACGAATGGGCCCCGTGCGAGCGCCGCACCTTCGAGGGGGGCCTCGGCATGGTCACCCGTCAGCTGTTCGCCAATTTCCCGGCCGACCAGAAGCATCGCTTCGTCACCGGCGCGGCCGTCTTCGCCGTCCGCCGCGAGGGCAAGCGGGTGCTGGTCTCCTTCATGAAGGACGGCCGGCCCGAGACCGTCCGCGCCAAGGCGGTCGTCATGGCCATCCCCAAGTACATGGCCCGACACGTCGTCGCCGACATCCCCGAGGAGCAGGCCAAGGCCATGAAGGCGATGCGCTACGCGCCCTACCTCGTCTACAACCTCTGCTTCGACAAGGTCGTCTGGAACCTCAACTACGACAACTGGGCCGTCGGCGCCCGCCACTTCACCGACTTCATCCCCGCCGACTGGGTCACTCACGCCGACGGGGGGGACCTCAACCGCAAGCAGGTGATCACCGTCTACGCCCCGAAGACCGAGGCCGCCCGCCCCGACCTCCTCGACGACGAGGAGGTCCTCGCGGAATCCCACGCGACGGCCAACGAGCTCATCGAGATGTTCCCCGGCTGGGCCGACCACCTGCGCGAGGTCCGGACCTACCGCCGCGGCCACCCGATGCCGATGTCGGCCCCCGGCTCCTACTCGCGCCTGCAGCCCGTGACCCGGCGCGACATGGCCCCGATCTACTTCTCGCACTCGGACAATAGCGGCACCGTTTCCGACATGTACGAGGCCGCGCTCGGCGCGATCAAGGCGGCGGCCAAAGCGTTGCAACACGTGTGAACTTGACGGTCAAATTTACGTCATAATAGAGACAACAGAGAGGATCACAATGCCCAAGTACACCGTCCCCGCGACTGGCACCAAGATCGGCTACAAGAACGGAAAGCTCGAAGTGCCCGATAATCCGATCATCCCTTTCTTTCCCGGCGACGGCACCGGCCTCGACCTCTGGAAGGCCACCAAGATCGTTCTCGACGGCGCCGTCGAGAAGGCTTACGGCGGCAAGAAGAAGATCGCCTGGATGGAGGTCTACGCCGGCCTCACCGCGCTGAAGGCCTACGACAAGGACACCGTCCTCCCCGAGGAGACGGTCGCCGCGTTCAAGGAGTTCCGCGTCGGCCTCAAGGGCCCGCTGACCACGCCCGCCGGCTCCTTCAAGTTCGTCTGCCTCGACTGCGCCGCGGAGCTGATGGACCGCCCGGCGACCTGCCCGAAGTGCAAGTCGGAGTGGATCACGCCCCGCTTCCGCTCGGTCAACGTCGGCCTGCGCCAGAAGCTCGACCTGTACGCTTGCGTGCGCCCCGTGCGCTGGTTCAAGGGCGTCCCGTGCCCCGTCAAGGAGCCGCAGAAGCTCGACATCGTGATCTTCCGCGAGAACACCGAGGACATCTACGCCGGCATCGAGTTCCAGCAGGGCACGCCGGAGAACAAGAAGGTCTACGACTTCCTGACCAACGAGATGAAGGTCAAGATCCCGTTCCCCGACAGCGGGATCGGCATCAAGCCCATCTCCAAGACCGGCTCCCAGCGCCTGATCCGCATGGCGATCAAGTACGCGATCAGCCACAAGCGCACCTCCGTCACCCTCGTGCACAAGGGGAACATCCAGAAGTTCACCGAAGGCGCGTTCCGCGACTGGGGCTATGAGGTGGCCAAGGCCGAGTTCCGCGACCAGATCGTCACGGAAGCCGAGCTGTGGGACGATCTCAACGGGAAGATGCCGGCCGGCAAGATCCTGATCAAGGACCGCATCGCCGACCAGACCTTCCAGCAGCTGCTGCTGCGCCCCGACGAGTATTCCGTCATCGCGACCCCGAACCTCAACGGCGACTACCTGTCGGACGCCGCGGTGGCTCAGGTCGGCGGCCTCGGCATCGGACCGGGCGCCAACATCGGCGACGGCGTGGCGATCTTCGAGGCGACGCACGGCACGGCCCCGAAGTACACCAACAAGGACATGGTCAACCCGGGCTCCCTCATCCTCTCCGGCGTGATGATGCTCGAGCACATGGGCTGGCAGGAAGCCGCGGACCTGATCATCAAGGGCCTCGAGGCGACCATCGCCGCGAAGACGGTGACCTACGACTTCGAGCGCCAGATGACGGGCGCCACGAAGATCAAGTGCTCCGAGTTCGGCCAGGCGATCGTCAAGAACATGGGCGGCGTCGCGGTCAGCGCTTAGTCCTCATCCGTAAAGAAGAAAGGTCGGCGCTCCGCACGAGCGCCGGCCTTTCGCTTTATCGGTGGTGACCCGACCAAGTCTTCGGGTCGATCTCCGCCTGACGCAGGATTTCTCGAAGCAAGGGTTCACTGATGTCGCCCCTGTGAGGATTGGGGATACGAAGCTTCAGTCCGCCCTTGACCATGAACTGATGCTTGGCGCCCGCATATGGCCCTTCGAACCCGTGCTCGCGCAGCTTCTCGATGAGTTCGCGCCGTTTGAGCGGCTTAGGCACGCGTGAGTTCGGGAAGGGTCAGGCGCTTGCCGCGTACGGCCGGCAGGGCCTCATCGCTTCTCAGCTTGAGGACGATCCAGTCTTCAAGCACTTCCCGCAGGGCTTCCCGGCACTTCTTCGCCGTCTTGGCGCTGGCCCAAACTCCCTTGAACCCTGGAATCTCGCCGAAGCAAGTCCTGTCTTCCAGCGTTTTGAAGCGTGCGCTGGCCACCGCGGCATCTATATACGAGGAAAGACCCATGCCTCCAGTGTAACAGGGCCGTCCTCCGAATTCAAGCATCCTAAGAATCCCTCTCATGATCAGCCGCTGACTGCGCGGACCTCCAATATCTTACGATCGAGGGGCCCAAAAAGTTCCATCACTCCGTAAAAAACGGTAGAATCGCCACGGTGAGCGCTAAGCCCTATCTGTCGGCCCTGATCCCCGTTTACAACGAAGAGGAGAACCTGCCCGCGTTGGGGGAGGAGGTCTCTTCCGCGCTCGACGCCCTCGGCAAGCCGTATGAGGTCATCCTCGTCGACGACGGGTCCAAGGACCGGTCCTACGAGGAGCTGCTCAAACTCGTCGAGAAATACCCGAACTTCAAGGCCGTCCGCCTCGGACGCAACGCCGGCCAGACCGCCGCGATGCTCGCCGGCATCCAGCACGCCTCGGGCGAGCTGATCGTCTGCCTCGACGCCGACATGCAGAACGACGCGCGCGACGTCCCCAAGCTCATCGCCAAGCTCGACGAGGGCTACGACTGCGTCTCCGGCTGGCGCAAGGACCGCCAGGACCGCTTCCTCGACCGCAAGCTGCCGTCGATGATCGCCAACGGGCTGATCTCCTGGTCGACGGGCGTGTCGCTCCACGATTACGGCTGCACTCTCAAGCTCTACCGCGCCGAGTACCTGAAGCCCCTGCGCCTGTACGGCGAGATGCACCGCTTCGTGCCGGCGTTCGCCGGCTTCCTGGGCGCGCGCATCGCCGAGGTGCCGGTCAACCACCGGCCGCGCACCGCGGGCGTGTCG
>JAMPYD010000321.1 GCA_023700845.1 Elusimicrobiota bacterium
CACGAGGTGTCCGCGCCGCGGCGAGACGTCCTCGACCCGGATTCGATCGCGGCCGCGGCGAAGGGCGCGGACGCCCTGCTGAGCGCGTACGGCCCCGGGCCAGAGGGAGACGTCTCCCGCGTGGTGAAGGCCGCCGAGGCCCTCGTGGCGGGGGCGAAAAAAGCGGGCGTACGGCGCCTCATCGTGGTCGGCGGAGCGGGAAGCCTCAAGGCCGGCGGCTCGGACCTCATCGAATCGCCCCGGTTCCCGGCGGCGTGGAAGGGCATCGCCCAGGCGCACCGGGAGTCGCTCGCGGTTTTCCGCGCCTCGGGCCTCGACTGGACGTTCTACGCTCCGCCCGCTCTGATCGAGCCCGGGACCCGGACCGGGAAGTACCGGACCGGCGGCGGGGATCTGATCGCCGACGCCCAAGGGGTGAGCCGCATCTCCGCCGAGGACTACGCCGCCGCGTTCGTCGACGAGCTCGAGGCGCCCCGCCGCGCCGGAAACATCGCGACCGCCGCCTACTGATGACTCGGCGCACGCCCGTCGTCTTCGCCGGCCACGGGAACCCGATGCACGCCTTGAGCGACAACGCCTACACCCGGGCGCTGGCGCGGCTCGGGCGCGAGATCGGGAAGCCGGCGGCCGTGGTCTGCGTTTCCGCGCATTGGCTGACGGAGGGGACGCGGGCGACGGCGATGGAGAAGCCCCGGACGATCCACGACTTTTACGGCTTCCCCGCGGAGCTGGGCTCGATCGAGTATCCGGCCCCGGGCAGCCCCGCTGTCGCCGCGCTGGCCCGCGAGGCCCTCGGAGGAGCCGTAGAGCTCGACGAGGGCGATTGGGGCCTGGACCACGGCGCCTGGGCCGTCCTGCGCCACATGTACCCGCGCGCCGACGTGCCCGTCGTCCAGGTGAGCCTGGACATCGCGAGACCCGGGGCCCATCACCTAGCCCTCGGCCAAAAGCTGGCGGTCCTGCGCGAGCGCGGCATCCTGATCCTCGGCAGCGGGAACGTCGTCCACAATCTGGGGGAAATGGTCTGGTCCGGCCGAGCCGAGCCGCACGCCTGGAACGCGGAGTTCGACGCGTTCGTCAAAGCGCGGACCGAGGCGGGGGACGCCGCCGCGCTGGCGGGCGACCCGAGGACGATGCCGGGCGGCGCGCTCAGCGTGCCGACGCCGGACCATTGGTACCCGTACCTTTATGCTCTCGGCGCGGCGGACGGAGACCCCGTGCGTTGGGAGTACGAAGGCCTCGAGAACGCGTCGATCTCCATGCGCTGCGCGAGCTTCGGCCTTTAGCCGAGCGTGATGAAAGTCACCGGGCCGTGTAACTCCGCCGACATGGACGGCCGGAGGAAATCCGCTACACTGGGTCGATGCCGAACCGAGCCTCGGCCGTTCTGACCGCCGTCCTCGCCTTCGTCCTCGCCTCGCCGCTCCGGGCCGATCCGCCCGTCAACGCCTACGCCCCGCAGCCGCGGGTGGAGCGGGCCTCGATCATCGGCTTCTCCGGCTCGCCCCAGGTCCAGCGCGCGGGAAAGGCCGGGCGGGAGACCGTCAACGGGCTTCCCGTGCCCCTGTCCGCCGGAGACACCGTGCACACCGGCAAGGGCGGGAGGATCTTCCTTCAGTTCCTCGACGGCTCGCAGTCCACCGTCGACCAGAACGCCGTCTTCTCGGTGGAGGAGGAGAAGGCGGACAGCGTCTCGCTGAGCCTGACGGTCGGCAAGATCTGGTGCGCCGTCTCCAAGCTCGCCAACCGCCGCTTCCGCGTGCGCACGCCGACGGCGGTCGCCTCCGTGCGCGGCACGGAGTTCACGGTCGAATCGTTCGGCGACAAGAGGACCGCGGTCGAGGTGTTCGGCGGGATGGTCGCGGTGCGCGGCGCGCTCGGCGACGAGGCGATCGTCGGCGCCAGCCAGCGCGTGGACGCCCGGGCGGGGCGGCTCGACGCCGTGCAGCGCTTCGAGGCCCGCCCGGACCCGCGCATGCCTCCCGCCAAGGGCGTCGAGGCGGGACCGGCCGAGCCCAAGGGCCCGCCGCCGCCCGACAAGCGCGGCGCGGACAACCGCAAGGAGGACGGCCGCCGGCCCCAGCCCGGCTTCAACCCCGAGCGCCTGAAGGACTTCGTCGCCCGGGAGGCGGGCCGCTTCGAGATGCAGAACCAGCGCGAGTCGTCGGCCGCGTTCGACCAGCGCAACGAGCTCTACCAGGCCGGGAAATCGGTGATCGACGCCTTCGGCCGGCGCGTGCGCGTCGAGGAGTTCATCACGCGGCCCGCCGCGGACGCCTTCAAGTTCGTGTCCGTCAGCCACCGCGAGGACCGCACCGACGTCGCCACGGTCGACGTCCGGGCGAACGCCGCCTTGCCCGCGGACCTGCGGCTGGCGGGAAACCTGTTCAGCGCCCCGGGGACCAACGCGCCGCAGTACTGGGCCGTTCAGCAGCGCACGATGCTGCGCAACCTCTCGACCGGCGACTCGTACGTCCAGGTCGGCGTCGACGGGGCCCCGCGCCAGTTCAACATGCCGGGGCAGGCCTTCTTCGACCCGGGCCTCAACGCCTTCGTCACGCCGAGCGCCGTCTTCTGGAGGACGATGTTCGGAAACAGCTACGAGTTCCAGAACGGCAATCCGGCGGCCGTCGACCGCATCTGGAGCGACGCCGCGTTCCGCCCGCTCGACAACGTGCTCACCGCCGGCACGCAGGTCGCCGGCATGACCGCCCACTTCCAGGCGGTGCACGTCAACGTCCGCAACGACCCGGGCGCGGGCGTCAACCCCAACGGCGTGCTCGGAACCTATTGGGTCGACTCCTTCGTCTCGCGGGACCCGACCGACCTGTCCGGGACCGAGACCGGCCTCGCCTTCGCGACCTACCGCAACGACCCCCTGCCGGGGCTGGCGTGGACGACCAAGCGCATCGATTACCTCGATTTCACCGACACCAACGGCAACGGCCTCCTCGACTTCGGCGAGGCGCTGGCCTTCGACGGCCGCTTCGGCGGCCAGGTCTATCACGACATGGTCGAGCGGGCCGACGGCGGGACCTTGACGGCGATCGCGGGCGCGGGCGCGCGCCAGGCGGCCGGCGACAACGGCTTCACCGGCAAGAACGCGGCCGGAAACCCCGTCGCCTCGGGCGCGATCCTGACCTACGGCGGCGCCGGGCCCGTGGACCTCTCGCCCCTGCTGATCTTCGGCCTGAACAATCCGCGGGAGCGCCTGCTCATCGACGATTTCGTCATCGACAGCGCCGGCCGCCTGATCGCGGGAGGAAGCAACATCGGCCAGGCCGGCGGGGTGCTGGGGCAGAACTACGAGCGCCGCGTGCGCGGCACGCGCCTGCGCGGGGACATCGACGTGGTCGTCAGCCCGGCCTTCCTGATCCAATCCGGCGCCGCCAACTCCGGCGGCGGGGGAGGCGCCGTCCGCGCCCCCGGGCAGCCCTTCTAAGCGCATGGGCCTTCGGACGCTCCTCGCCGCCCTCCTGTGCGCCGCGCCGGTCACGGCCGCCTCCGCCGTGGAGGTGATCCCCGGGGCGAAGGTCTCGGTGATGGGCGGCCAGTTCTTCTTCCAGGGGGAGAGCACCTCGTTCAACGGCAACGCCGACTGGAGCTTCACGCCCGGCCTCAAGCTCACCGAGCGCGATCTCCTGATCCCGATCGTCTCCGGCC
>JAMPYD010000322.1 GCA_023700845.1 Elusimicrobiota bacterium
CACCTCTCTGACATCGGCGCGCTGCTCGGCAAGAACTACGCGGCGGCGCTCGAGGGCTTCCCGGCCCTGTGCGAGGTCGTGCGCGGCGCGCTCGAGACCCATCAGACGGTCCATCGCGCCGAGGTGTCCGTCCTGCACGGCGACTCGCCCCTGATCATCGGCTACAGCACCTTGCAGGTGAAGAACCGCGCGGGCGAGTACCTCGGCCTGGGCATCATCTTCCAGGACCTGACCTTCGTCAAGAAGAAGGCCTAAGGCCGCTTCGGCAGGGGGCAGGCGGGCGCGTAGCAGCGGGACAGGACCATGCTGGCGGCCGTCCACGCGATGACCGCGTCCACGACGTACATCGCCGTGAAGCCCAGCGGGAAATGCCAGCACACCGAGCCGGGCAGTATTCCCAGCGCGCCGATGCACAGGCCGAAGAACGACCCGTACAGGGCCGAGTCCTTGAGCGTCAGGCCGGGGATCTTTCCGAGGATCCAGGTCCAGAAAAAAGCCCCGGTCATCTGCAGAAGGAGCCCGAGCGCGATCGCCGCCGCCTTCGAGCCGGCGCCGTCCTTCTTGTACGAGACGAAAACGAAGGGATCGGTCGGCGCGGTCTGCCCCTTGGGGTCGTTGGCGAGGACGTAGACGCCGGACCTCGGCGCGCCGGCCTCCAGGATGTTCACGAGCGCGGCGGGATCGCCGAACGGCGCGATCGCCCGGGTGTGGAACGGCAGGATCGTCCACGAGAACACGCTCCACGCGAAGGCGATCAGGCCCCCGGCGACGGCTCCTCTCCACGGCGACAGGCAGCGATGTTCCATGGAGCGACTCTACAAACTAGGCCGGGAGAGCGTCGAGCGTTTCGGCGAGGAACGCGGCGTGGTCCCAGGCCTTGATGTCGATGGACAGGCCGAGGCGGACGACGACGAGCCGGCGCGAGGGGATCACGGTCAGGCATTGGCCCTCGTGGCCGAGCGCGTGGAAGGCGTCCGCGGGGATGCGGTCCGCCGCGGCCGTGCCGCCGCCCAGCTCCGGCGACAGCTTCAGCCACCAGTGCGCGCCGTATTTCCCGCCGGGAGCCTGCGGCGTCGGCGTCGTTCCGAAGCGGACCCAGTCTTCCGGGAGAAGGGGCGCCCCGTCGTTCGCGTGCAGCAGGCCGAAGCGCGCCCAATCGCGCGCGGTCGCGAACAGGAACGAGGAGCCGACGAAGGTGCCGGAGGCGTCGGGCTCGAGGACGGCGCTCGCCATGCCCAGCGGGTCGAACAGCGCGCGCCGCGGCCAAACCGGATAGGCCTCCTCGCCCAGCGCGCGGCGCGCGACGAGGGACAGTATGTTCGTGGTGCCGCTGGAGTATTTCCAGAAGGTCCCCGGCGGGGCCTCGAGCGGCCGCGACGCGGCGAAGCCCCCGGCGTCATGGCCGTCGAAGAGCATCCGGGTCACGTCCGACAGCGGGTCGGCGTACACCTCCGAGAAGCGCAGGCCGCTGCGCATGCGCAGAAGGTCCTCGAGGGAGATGCCCGCGCGCGGGTCTCCCGGCGCGCGCCATTCCTTCAGCAGGCTCTTGTCCTCGAGCTTGAGCGTCCCGTCGCCGACGAGCGTCCCGATCAGCGCGCCCATCACGCTCTTCGTCATCGACCAGCCGTTGAGCGGCGTATCGGGCGTAATGCCGTGGGCATAACGTTCGCCGACGACCGCGCCGTCCTGGACGACGACCACGGCGCGCGTCCGGCGCCGGCGCGGGCCGGTCTCGGCGAAGGCGGCGTCGAGGATCGGGCTCAGGGCCGGGCTCTCGCGGAGAGGGAGCGCGGGGGCCGGCGCCGGGGCCTTCCGCGCGGGCGGCGGCGGAAGCGGGCCGGCGGTCAAGGTCGCGCCGAGCCCCGGGCGGTAGGTCGCCGTGCGGGGCTGAAGGCCGAAAAAGGACACGGTCACGGTTTTTTTATCCCGGTCGACGCGCGCGCGGAACAGGCGCATCAGCCGGTAGGCCTCGTCGGCGATCTCCGGGGCGCGCTCCGGGTCGGTGTCGAGGCCGGACACGAACAGCGCGGAGGCGAGGGCCTTGGCCTTGTACGAGCAGCCGACCGAGGCGACGCGCCTCAGGCGGGGGAAGGCCCAGGCGGCGGCGAGCGCGGCGGCGAGGAAGGAGAGGAAAACCATCACCGGAATGATAACTGTTTCCGAAAACAGTTCAGGGCGCCTTCGGGCGCGGGACAAAAGAAAACCGCCGCGGCCTTTCGGCCGCGGCGGCTCGTTTGAGGGTGGGAAGGCCTTACCAGCCGATCTTCCCCGAATTGAGCGAATTGAACGCGTCGGATCTCTTCAGGCTCTCGGCCGGGGACGGCGCGGGCGCCGGCTCCGGGGCCGCCGCGGGGTCGTACTCCGCCCCGTCCCGGTTGAACAGCAGCAGCGAGTCGACGCCCGAGGCGTCCTTCGCCGTGACGATCAGCAGCTTGAGCGCGCGGACGGTCTCTCCGGCCTCGTTGACGGTCTCGCCGTTGACCATCTTGATCTCGCTGACGCCCTCGGCCAGCCAGGCCGCGGGGACGGTCTCGTCCTTGAGGTTGTACAGGCTCGCGGAACGCTCGTCGCCGGAGATCACGATCTTGCGCTCGCCTTCGGGATCGGCGACCGCCGCGGTCTTGTCGTCGTCGAAGTCGAGCTCGACCTGGCGGATCACCTGGGTCGTCGTGCCGTCGGTCTCGTGCTTGTCGTCGTAGACGAACTTGGCCGACTTCACGCCGCTCGCCAGCCACTGCCCTCCCGCTCCGGCCCCGTTCGGGTCCGTCGCGGTCAGGTCGTAGAGGTAGGCGTCATGGGCTTCGCCCATGATCTTGATCGAGCGCGTCCCGTCGAGGCTGTACATGGTCTCCTCGTCCGGCGCGGGAGCGGAGGGCTCCGCGGGCGGGGGCTCGACCGGCCGGGTCGGATCGGGGCGGACGATGATGGTCCCCGCGTTGTCCTGGTAGCGGTAGTAGTTGTTGTCGATGATCACGTAGACCACCGTCGGATACACCGGATCCTGCCACCACCAGCGGCCGTCGTGCAGGTACACCCAGCGGTGCCAGTACGGGTCGTACCACCAATGGCGCCCGCTGCTGTAGCGGGTCCAGAAGTAGGAGTCGCCGATGTAGAAGCCCCACCAGTGGTAGCCGTAGGTGTCGTAGCGGTGGCTCAGGCGGTGGCCGTTCCAGTAGTACCAGCTGTGGTTGTGGTCGCGGGTGTCCCAGCCGCGCTGGATCACGGTGATGTTGTTGATGATCGTCGTGTTGTTGATGATCGTGACGTGGTCGCGGCTCGGCGGTATGTGGCGGCCGCGATGGTCGGTCCACGGCCGCTGGGTGACGGGATTGCCGTCCCAGCGCCGGTTCGGAGCCGTGTTGGAGCGCCCGTCGCCGTGGCGGCGCGGGTCGAGCAGGCCGCCGTTGTCGATCGGGCGGGGAGGAACGGGCATCACGCGTCCGCGTCCGGGCTGACCGGGGCGTCCCGCCTGGGGCGGGACGATGACGGGGGGCCGGCGGCGCGGCGGCTCCTGGCGAGGCGGCTGCTGACGAGGAGGCTGCTGGCGCGGCGGCTCCCGACGGGGAGGCTGCTGGCGGGGAGGCTGCTGGCGCGGGGGCTCCTGACGAGGAGGCTCGTGGCGCGGAGGCTGCTGGCGCGGGGGCTCCTGACGGGGAGGC
>JAMPYD010000323.1 GCA_023700845.1 Elusimicrobiota bacterium
AAGCGGTGCACGGAGCCGGAGACGACCTCGCCTTCCTTCGGCTTGAACTCCTCGTACAGCTTGTCGCGCTCGACCTCGCGCACGCGCTGGGTCAGCACCTGCTTGGCGGTCTGCGCGGCGATGCGGGCGAAGTCGGCGGCGGGGGCGGGATAGATCAGCTCGTCGCCGACCTTCGCGCCCTTCTTGATCTTCTGCGCGTCGAGCTCGGTCAGCTCGAGCTCCGGATCGGCCACGGTCTCGACGACCTTCTTGGCCACCACGGCGGAGAACACGCCGCTGTCGCGGTCGATGGACGCGCGGATGTCGGCGTTCTTGCCGACGTGCTTGCGCAGGGAGGACACGACGGCGCCCTCGATCATGGACAGGATCTCGTCCACGGGAATGTTCTTCTCGCGGGCGATCTGCTCCAACGCCGTCATCAGCTCGGATTTGCTCATAAATTCAGCCCTCCATTTCGAACGCGGCCGAGTCGTCCAGCCGCAGCTCATCGATGTTCTCGCGCGAGAACGCCTTGAGGTCCTTCTCCACCTGGATCGACACCTTCCCGTCCGCCAATCCCTTCAGCACTCCCGTGAAACGGCGCTGGCCGTTGTCCGGGAGCTTCAGCCGCAGCTTCACGGGCTTGCCCGCGAAGCGCTCGAAATCCTGGTCCTTCTTGATCACCCGGTCGAGGCCCGGGGAGGACACCTCGAGCACGTAGGACTTCGTGATCTTGTCGCCCTCGTCGAGCGTGGCGCCCACCCGGTCGGAGAAATACGCGCAGTCGTCGAGCGTGATGCCGTTGGGCTTGTCCAGGAACAGCCGCAGGACCCACTGCGGGCCTTCCTTGCGCCATTGCAGGTCCACCAATTCGCCGCCCTCCTGCTCGATCAGGGGGGTCAGAAGGGCTTCGATCTCTTTGGCGTCCATGGTTTATCTCAATAAAACTCAATAAAAAAAGTGGCTCAACACGGCAGCCACTCCTTAAGAAAGCGCGCCCCCCAAGACGTTGGGAGGCGAACGCGTACAGTGTAGCATGAAGGGGGGGAGGGCTGTCAAGCACTTGCGGCCCGTACTTACAGGGGTTATACTGCCGCCATGAACATCCTCTCCCGATTCAAGAACGGCATCCTCCTGCTCGGCAATTCGTTCTCGGTGATGCGCGCCAACCCCCGCCTGTTGCTGTTCCCGGTCGCGACGGCCGCGCTCACCTGCGTCATCGGCTTCCTGTTCCTGACCCCGATCGTGTTCCAGCCGTCCCAGCACGGCTACAAGACGGCGGAGCATTGGGCCGAGGTCGGCTCCCGCCTGGTCGTCGCCAGCGAGCCCGACGCGATCGACCTGATGAAAGGCCGCAAGCAGCATTACGCCCTGTCCAAGCAGGCGCTCGCCTATTTCGCGCTCGCGTATTTCCTGTCCATGTTCCTGGCCACCTTCTTCAACGTCGCCTTCGTCCACGAGATCTTCGACGCGCTCGACGGCAACCCCGTCTCGGTCGCCGAGGGGATCGCTTTCGCTCTGACCAAGATAAAACCCATCCTGATGTGGACCTTGTTCGCGGGCGTCGTCGGCCTGGTGATCAAGGCGCTCGAGGAGCGCTTCGGCTTCTTCGGGCGCTGGGTGATCCGCTTCGTCGGCGCGGCCTGGAGCGTGGCGAGCGTGTTCGTCATCCCCGTGCTCGTCCTCGAGCCGCGCGCGGAGAACCCGATCGAGGCCGTCAAGCTCTCCGCCGGCGTGATCCGCAAGGCGTGGGGGGAGGCGCTGGCCGGCTACGCGGGCCTGCAGATCGGCGGCGTCATCGTCGTGACGAGCCTGCTCGTCGTCGGCGGCCTCTCCGGCTGGGCGGGCTGGGCGTCGCAGTCCTTCGCGCCGTTCATCGCCGGGATGCTGTTCTGGCTCGCCTTCGCGTTCGCCTTCACCTACGCGCTCGGCGTCGCGGGGCAGATCTACCTCTGCGTCCTGTACCGCTTCGCGACCTCGGGCACGGTGCCTCCCGGCTACACGCCCGAGATGCTCGGCTCCGCCTGGACCCCGCGAAAGGGCTAGAGGCGGGAGTGGAGCGCGAGCTCCATCGCGACGAAGAGCAGCGCGGCGAAGGACAGGCCGGCCACCAGCAGGTTCCGGCGCTTCTCCGACGGCGTGACCACGACGCAGCCGTTCTTCGCCTCGAGCGCCCGGCGCTGGGCGTGCTCGCGCGCGGCCAGCCCCAGGCTTCCGGCGGCGGCCGCCGCGGCCGCGATGAGCAAGGGCACGCGAAAAGGGGAATGGTCCAGCCAGAGCGCGAAGGCGAGCAGCGCCGAGCCCGAGCCTGCGCCGAGCGAAAGCGCCAGCGAGCCCAGGAACACCTTTCCGAGGCAGCCCCCGCCGGCCAGCGCCAGGAGGAAGCCGCCCCAGGTCAGCGCGGGACCTGACGGCGCCGGCGCGGGCGCGGCGGCCTCGCCCGCCGTCCCGTCGGCCTTGAGGCGGTAGGCCGCGCTGGGGTCGCGGAAGCCCTTGAGGACGAGGACCTCGCGCGGGACGCCCGGGTAGCTCGCGGCGACGCGCGCGTAGACGTTCTCCGCGACGAGGATCTCGCCGGCGCGCGCCTGCGCCTGCAGCCGCGCCGCCTGGTTGACCACGTCGCCGATGGCGGTGTAGTCCTTCACGTCGTCGGAGCCCAGCCGCCCGACGCGCGCGAAGCCGGTGGCGATGCCGATCGACGCGCGCAGGTCCTGGCCCAGCTCCTTCGAGAGGGCGGGCAGGCGGAGCTGCAGCTCGCGCGCCGCCTCGACGGCGGCCGCGGCGTGGTCCTCGCGCTTGACGGGGACGTTGAAGAAGGCCATGACGCAGTCCCCGATGTACTTATCGATGAAGGCGCCGTGGGCGGTCAGCACGCCGGCGGCCTCCCGCAGGTACTTGTCGACGACGCCGTAGGTGCCCTCCGCCCCCAGGCGCGCCGTCAGCTCCGTGAACGAGGACAGGTCCGCGAAGACCATGGTCAGCTCGACGAGGCGGCCTTCCTCGATGTGCACGTTGCAGCGCGTGCAGCAGTTGGGGTTGCGCGAGCTACGCCTGACGCCCGCCAGGGACAGCGCCGCCGCCAGCGCGCCGGACAGCGGCAGGCCGCAGACGAGACAGGCGCGGGAGAGGCGTTCGCTCGTCAACGCGCGCTAGGCGACGGCGACCGCGCCTTTGAGCAGGTCGGAGAGCTTGTCGGCCGCCGCTTCGAGCGGCCAATTAACGGCGGCCGCGTCTCCGCGTTTCTTGTATTCGACGTGCCCGGCGTCGAGCATGCGCTTGGAGATCACGAAGCGGTGCGGGATGCCGATCAGGTCGATGTCCTTGAACTTCACGCCGGGCTTGCCGTCGCGGTCGTCCTCGAGGACGTCGAGGCCCTTGGCCTCGAGCTCACGGACGAGCTTGTCCACGGCGGGGCGCACGCGCGCGTCGTCGTTCTCGTCGATGACGACGACGGCGCACTGGAAGGGGGCGATCTCGGAGGGCCAGACGATGCCGTCCTTGTCGTGGCCCTGCTCGATCGCCGCGGCGACGACGCGGGACACGCCGATGCCGTAGCAGCCCATGACCATGACCTGGGGCTTCTGCGCCTTGTCCAGGTACTCGGCCTTCATCGACTTCGAGTACTTGGTGCCGAGCTTGAAGGTGTGGCCGACCTCGATGCCCTTGAAGAACTCGGT
>JAMPYD010000324.1 GCA_023700845.1 Elusimicrobiota bacterium
CCGGGGACGCCTCCGGCGGCCTGGGGAGCGAGGACGCCGGCCGCGCCGCTGCCGCCGGGAGCCGCCGCGCCGGCCTGAAAGATGGAGGAAGGAAGACTGACCGTCGGAGCCCGGCCCGTGGCGAAGTGGTAGAGGCCCAACGCCTCCCGGTTGCCCCCGTCCCGGGCCAACAGCTGCTTGGCCGCCATCGCGGCCAGACGATAATCACCGAGCTCATTGGCCGAGTGGCCGTAGCCCAGCAAAGCGGCCTGGTTGGAGGGATCGAGCTTGATCGCCCTTTCGTAGTCGCTGAGCGCGGTTTCGTAGTCCTTGCGCGCGTAGGAATACTTTCCCAGTTCGACGTGAACCTCGGGCTCGTTCGGCCTTCGCTGAGCGACGGCGCGGAAGTATCTCTCCGGCGCGGTGGGAGTCACGGCGACCGGAGCATCCCCGCCCCCCACCGGCTTGGGGGCGACATTCGGGTCCGGCTTCACCATGCCGTTTTTTTCCGCCATCCGAAGCAAAGCGGCGCTGGCGAGGTCGAATGTGGCCTGGGGGATTCGGGCTTGAGCCCTCCGTTGACCCTCGATGGCCTCGGCGAGCTTGATCGGATCGGCGAGAATCTCCGGATAGCCGGGGATATGAGGGCCCACGATGCCGATCGCATTCTGCTCATCCGCCGTGAAATCGGGCTTGTCGGGCGGCTCCGCTCTCGCGACGGCCGGGACGAGGAAGGGCCCCAGCACCAGCACGGCGCCCATCACGAATGCTCGCGGACCCATGAGGCCAGTGTAATCGCCCCCCCTTGATTTGTCAAGGTCGCCGGGCTATACTCCGAAGGTATTGGGAGGTATCGATCATGAAGCCCCTCGCGCTCGCCGTCTTCGCCGTCGTGTTTTTCTCCGCCGCCGCCTCCGCGATGACCCCGGAGACCGCTCAGTATTTGCGGCAAATCGGCATCGATCCTGAATCAAGCGACATCGTCGCTCTTGATGCCGAAGGCCCCATCTCGACCAGCTATTCCGGAGATCCCGAAACGTTCAGCCTCGACATACTGGCCTCTCAAAAGAGGAAGAACGGCATCGCCGCGTTCATCGCGACGCGCGGCTTCATCCGGCGTCTTAAGGAGGACTTCAACAGCGTCAGCATTCCGAAGGCGAATTACGACGCCCTCTATCTCACGACCGAAGAGCGTCAGTTGGCCGGGCGCAAGTTCGTCCAAGGCCTGACGGCCAACAAGTAGGAGATTCAGCCGAACCGTGAGGTCGAGGAGGACAGAAGGCGCGCCGCGAGGCGCGCCGACTCGATGGCGGCCGCGGGGTCCAGGCGACCCGCGGCCGCCGCGTCCTAGGCGGTGCCGTGGGCCGGCGAGGTCCGGACGAAAGGAATCCCCACCGTCCAGTTGACGCCCGACAGCCCCCCGAGGGCTTTGAGCGGGATCAGGGCCTGGTCGTGGTAGAGGCAGACGAGGCCGTCGTAAACGCCCTCGACGTGCAGGCGCCAGGCCGAGTCGGCCGGCAAGGGCCCGGCGAGGCCCAGGCGGGCGGCCAGCGGCGCGAGAAAATCCCTCTCCTCGGTCCCGATCAAGCCGCCCTCCCCCGCGTGCGGGTTCAAGGCGCACAACGCGAGCCGCGGCCTGCGCCGCCCGAGCGCGCGCAGGGCCCCGGCGAGCGTTTCGGCGCACGCGGCGATCGAGCGCGCGCGCAATCGCCGGGGCGCTTCCTTCAGAGGGACGTGACGCGTGGCGATCGCGCACCACAGCCCGCGCGAGGGCACCCCGAGAACCATCTGCGCGTCGGGCTTGCCGGAGAAGTCGGCGAGGCGCGCGGTGTGGTCCCGCCAGGCGTAGCCCGCCTCGGACCAGGACGTTTTGGAGATCGGGGCCGTGACGACGCCCCCCGCCAGGCCGCGGGCGACGAGGCTCAGCGCCTCCTCGAAGGACGCCGCGGAGATTTTCCCGCCGGCGGCGGTCGGGCGGCCGGGGCGCGGGGCCGGGAGGCCGAGCGCGGTGTCGCGGATGGGACCGTCGGAGGGCCGCCAGCCGGCGCGCCGCCAGACGGCCTTTTCCCCGACGAGAACCGGCGTCACGCCGGCCGGCAGGGCCCCGGCGCGCAGGGAGGCCAGCGCGCCCCGGGGACCGACGCCCGCGGGATCGCCGCAGGTGAAGGCGAGCGTTTTAGAGGGTCGCCGGAAGATTGCGCTCAATCGTCGCCTTATCGCGCAGGCCCTTCACGAAGTCCTCGACCTTCTTCTGGAAGGAGGCGCCGCCGAGGAAGTTCGCGAGCTCGTCCTTGAACTTCTCGTACTCGGGCTTCTCGGCCGCGCGCTTCTCGGTGACGCGGATGATGTTGTAGCCCGACTCGGTGTAGATGGGTCCGCTCGTGTCGCCCACGCCGAGGGCGAAAGCCGCCTTCTCGAGCTCGGGCGGCGCCACGCCGCGAAGGACGTAGCCGAGGTCTCCGCCGCGGGCCGCGCTTTCGGGATCCTCGGAATCCTCCTTGGCCACCAAGGCGAATTCCTCGCCGGCGTCGAGACGCTTCTTCACGGCCTCCGCGGTCTTCTGCGCGCGCTTCTTCTCGTTCTCGGAGGCGCCCGGGGAGAGACGGATGAGCACGCGCTGCACGCGCACGCGCTCGGAGCTGAGGGCCTTGATCTGGCCGGCGACCTCGCGCAGGGCCAGGCCTTCCTCCTCGTCCATGCCGGCCGGCGCGCCGGTGCTCTTGCTGTCGATGTAGGCCTGGATCTTGGCGAAGTAGGCGCGGGTCTCGTCCTCGGTCGGCGGAACCATCTTGGCCTTCACCGCGTCGTCGATCGTCTTGCGCGCCAGGATCTGATGGGAGAGGCGCTCGCGGAACTTGCCCCAATCGAGGCCCTCGCCCTTGAGCTGCTGCTGGAAGGCCGCCTCGGCCTCCGCCTCGGACAGGTTGTTGCCGCGCTCGTCCTTCTTGAAGCGCGCCTTGATCTCGTCGACGGCGTTGTCGATCTCGCGCTCGCGGACCTTGAGCTTGAGCTTGGCGCCCTCCTGGATCAGGAGCTCGCGGTCGATGAGCTGCTCGAGCGTGCTTTCCTTGAGCTTGCGCAGGTTGGCCGGATCGGCCATCGCCGCGGGGTTGGTCTTGCTCCAATAATCCATGGCGGTGGCGGCTTCCTTCTGATACTCGGACAGGAGGATGGGCTTGCCGTTGACGACCGCGACGGTGTCCTCCAGGAGCTTGGCGCCGGCAACCGGAACGAAGGCGATCGCCGTCAAGACGAAAAACAGGAGCGTCCTACCGGAACTGTTCATCAACGACCTCCACCGGGAATTTCGTCTGGATCGACTGCAGGTGCGCGTCCAGCTTCTGCTTTTCGAGGAGGCGCGCCACGCGGGCCCGGCCTTCCTCGAGGGAAACCTTGCTCTCTCCGTCCTTGCGCAGGACGTGGTAGCCGAACTTGCTCTTCAGCGGTCCGCCGATCTCGCCGACGCGCATGCGGAAGACGACCTCCTCGAGCTCCGGGATGACCTCGCCGTACAGCGACGTCGGGAGCTTGCCGCCGTCCGAGGCGGTCGCGGCGTCGAGGGACTCCTCCTTGGCGACCTTGACGAAGCTCGCTCCCGAGCGCAGGCGCTTGGCGACCGCGGCCGCGGCCTCCGGCGTGCCGAGCAGGACGTGGCGCATATCCACC
>JAMPYD010000325.1 GCA_023700845.1 Elusimicrobiota bacterium
AGTCCATGCGGCTCATGAACGAGGTCAAGGCGCCGGAAGGCGGCGCCATCGCGGAGATCCTCGTGGAGGACGGGCATCCGGTGGAGTACGGACAGCCCCTCGTGGTCCTGGACCTGGCCCTCGAGCTCGAGCCCGCCGAGGGCGCCAGATAAGAAGGAGACGCGCTTGTTCCAGACAGTCCGGGTCGCCAACCGCGGCGAGATCGCGGTCCGCATCATCCGCGCCTGCAAGGAGCTGGGTATCCGCACCGTTGCGGTGTTCTCAGAGCCGGATCGGGAGTCGCTGCACGTCACCCTGGCCGATGAGGCGTTCTGCGTCGGTCCCGCGGCCGCGGGGCAATCCTATCTGAATGTTCCGAACATCATCAGCGCCGCCCTGGTGTCCGGCGCCGAGGCCATCCATCCCGGATACGGGTTCCTCGCCGAGAACTCCGACTTCGCGGAGATCTGCCAGAGCCACAAGCTGAAGTTCATCGGCCCCACGCCGCAGGCCATGCTGGCCATGGGCGACAAGTCCCGCGCGCGGCGCCTGATGGAGTCGTCGGGCGTCCCCGTGCTGCCGGGGACGGGCGACCTGGAGAGCGAGGAGGACGCCGTCCGCTTCGGGCGCGAGGCCGGCTTCCCCATCCTCATCAAGGCGACGGCGGGCGGCGGCGGCAAGGGGATGCGCATCGTGCACGAGGCGGGCGCCCTCTTGAAAGCCCTCGGGACGGCGCGCGCGGAAGCGCAGGCCGCCTTCGGCGACGATCGCGTGTACCTGGAGAAGTTCCTCCCGGAGGCGCGCCACATCGAGATCCAGGTGCTGGCCGACGAGCACGGCCACATCATCCACCTGGGGGAGCGCGACTGCTCGGTGCAGCGCCGCAACCAGAAGCTGCTCGAGGAGGCCCCCTCGGCCGTCCTCGACCCGTCGGTGCGTGACGCCATGGGCGCCGCCGCGCTGAAGGGCGCTCGAGCGGCGGGCTACACCAGCGCGGGGACCGTCGAGTTCCTGCTCGACCAGCGCGACAGCTCCTTCTACTTCCTCGAGATGAACACGCGCATCCAGGTGGAGCATCCGGTCACCGAGATGGTCACCGGCGTCGATCTCGTCCGCGAGCAGATCCGCATCGCGGCGGGCCTCCCACTCAGCCTGCGGCAGGATGAGGTGACGCTCAGCGGCCACGCCGTCGAGTGCCGCATCAATGCCGAGGACCCGGCGAACGGCTTCGCTCCGAGCGTCGGCCGCATCACCCATCTCCACCTTCCCGGGGGGCTGGGCGTCCGCGTGGACAGCCACGTCTGCAACGGGTACCAGGTGCTGCCCTACTACGATTCCCTGCTCGGCAAGGTCATCTGCTGGGGCGCCACCCGAGACCAGGCGCTCGACCGCATGGACCGCGCCCTGGAGGAGCTCCGCGCCGATGGCATCCACACCACGGCGCCGTTCTTGAGGACGATCATCAACAACGCGTTCTTCCGCAAGAACAAGATCCACACCCGGTTCGTCGAGAACCTGACGGCCGCGCCGGTGCTTGCGGCCACGAAGTGAGGGCGGAATCGGGCCTGGCCTGTTTCGCCCTCGAGAGCGCGGCCTGCCGCGCTCGGTCTTGAAGGGGTAGATGTGCAACCAATGAGCACGCGCAGGGAAGCGCGTCTGCGGGTGATGCAGGCGCTGTTCCAGATGGACGTCGGCGGCCAGACCCGGGATCAAGCGCTGGAGGCCGTCACAGAGGCCCTCGCGGACCGCTCCGCGCGCCTCTGGGTGCAGGAGATGGTCGATGGCGCCGTAGAAAACCTCGACGTCCTGAACCGCATCATCGAGGCGCGCTCCACGAACTGGCCGCTGGACCGCCTCAACCGGGTGGACCGCACCATCCTGCGTGTCGCCATCTACGAGATGCTCTTCCGCGAAGACATACCTGTCGCCGTCAGCATCAACGAGGCCATCGAGCTGGCCCGGGAATACGGTGACGAAGACTCTGCGAGGTTCGTGAACGGAATCCTCGGCAGTCTGGCATCAAAGGGCGAGCGCCCGAGTCTGGAGATGACCATGCAAGAGACCGGCACTGCGGCGAAGAAGCGCGCCCCGCGCAAGAAAGCGCCGGAGACCGTAGAGCAGACCGTCGAGGCACCTGCCGAGACGCCCGCCGAGGTGGGTGGAGAAGCCGACGAAGTGCCCGCGAAGCCGCGGCGCACCCGAACCAGCAAGGCGGTCGCCCAGACCGCGGCGGTGGAGACGCCGGCCGAGGAGGCGCCCCGGCGGCGCCGCCCCGTGAAGCGGGCAGCTCCCAAGATCGAGGACGAGGACGTCTTGTTGCCGCCGGCGCCGGAGCCCGCAGCCGAGGCCCCCGCGCCGAAGCCGAAGCGCGCCCGCAAGACGGCGGCCACCCGGCGGACGGCGAAGGCCGAGGAGACGGTCGAGCCCACGCCGGTGCTCGAGGCGCCCGCGGCCCAGACGCCTGACGAGCCCGCGGAGGAGCGGCCGGCGGAAGTCCGGCGCGTGTCCCGCGAAGACCGCGAGGCGCGACTGGAGCGCGAGCGCCAGGACCAGGCGCGGGCGGCGCGTCCCGCAGGGGAGTCCCGCGCACGGCCGGTGGCGGGCGAGGACCGCAGCTACAGCTCGCGCAACCAGGCTCGAGGCGGCCGCTTCGGCGACCGCGGGCGGGACGCGGGCGGTCGGGATCGCTATACCGCACGCGGCGAGCGCACCTCGTTCGGCGGTGACCGGGGATTCACCGAGCGCGGCGTCGCCCCACGTGGCGTGCGTGGCGAGGTGGATCGCCCAGCACCCGGCGAGACTGACCGCGGAGCGCGTGGCGAGGCGGATCGCGGAGCGCGCACCGGCCAGGACTACGGCGGGCGCCCGACCGCCGACCGCGGCGAGGCGCGGGGCGATCGTGGCTACGCTGACCGCGGCCGCGGCGAGCGCATGACCGTGGGAAGCGGCGAGCGCGGCTACGCCGATCGCGGCCCCAGCCAGGGGCGCGGATACGGTCGCGGCGACCGCGAGGCGCCTCCCTCCAGGGAGCCCGAGGAGCGCTACGCCGACGAGCGCGATGAGCACACCGACGAGGAGCAGGGCGAGCGCTTCGCGGGCGGTCGCGAGGAGCGATACCCGGACCGCAGCCGACAGCCGGGCCGCGGTGCCCGCCCGGTCGCGGAGCGGGGCCCGCGCGAGGCCGACGACGACCGCCCGGCCCGCTACGCGGAGCACGACGACGATTACGACGAGGACCGCGACGAGCGCTACGTCGATCACGAGGACGACGACGAGCCGTACGAGGAGCGGGACCGCACGAGTACCCGCGAAGAGGGCGGGTCCGACGAGGATGAAGGCGAAGGCGGCGAAGAGCACGCCGAGGGCGACGCGGGAACCGAAGCGCGCGGGACGCCCGCGCGCGGCGAGCGGCCGGCCCACAGCCGCTTCCGCCGGGGCCACGCCCCCCCCTCCGGTGACCGGCCCCGCCCGGGCGCGGAGGGCGACCGGCCGCGGCAGGGTGGCGACCGCTACGCCCAGCGCGGCGAGCAGCCGGCGCGCGGCGACCGCTCCGCCCAGCGCGGCGAGCAACCGGCGCGCGGCGATCGCTACGCCCAGCGCGGCGAGCAACCGGCGCGCGGCGACCGCTACGCCCAGCGCGGCGAGCAACCGGCGCGCG
>JAMPYD010000326.1 GCA_023700845.1 Elusimicrobiota bacterium
CGACATCCAGCGCAAGGTGGAGACGGGGACCTTGCCCAAGATCCAGTTCGAGTTCGACAAGGACGAGATCACCCCCGAGTCCGACCCGACCCTGATCATCGTGGCCAAGCTCCTGCTCAAGAACCCCCGCCTGAAGGTCATCTGCCTGGCCCACACCGACAGCGTCGGGACCGCGGAGTACAACCTCGACCTCAGCGAGCGCCGCGCGCGCTCGGTGAAGGAATTCCTGGTCAAGGAGGGCGTGCCCCCGCCGTCGATCCGGTTCAAGGGCATGGGCTACTCGCGCCCGCTCGCCGACAACTCGACCGACGAGGGCCGCGCCAAGAACCGCCGCGTCGAGTTCCGCGTCACCTACCGCGACTGGGATACCGTTTACTAGTCGCCGCGGCCTCCGCCGTAGTCCAACGTCCGCGAATTGCGTTTCCGCTCATTTACCCTCCATGAGCGGGACAAAATGGCGTATCCGTTCATTTCATCTCCGGCGCCGGTGATGAATTTGCGTTTTCGTTCATTTCGCGGATGAATCGCCGACGGAAGAGCTCGTGCAGATGCTCGGACCGCGCGAGGTAGCGTTCGGTCTTAAGGTTTTCATCGAACCACTCGTTGTCGAGGTGGGCGCTGGTCCAATCCATATCGTATAGGGCTCCGGCGGGCACGCACAGCAGCCGGCAGCCCACCGCGGCGTAGATCTTGCGCAAGGTGCTGAGGCGGACGTCCGCGCCCTTCTCAGCGCGGCCGATCAGCGAAGCCGAAACCCCCGCCTTTGCGGCGAGCTCTTTGCGTTTGAGGCCGAAGCGGATGCGCAGACGCCTCAGGAACTCGGACAGGGGCCAGGAGGCGAACGCGGCGGGCGCGGCTTCGCCGTGCGCGATAGCCTCTCTCACCGGATCACCCCAATCCCTCGGACCTGACATACTTATCTTACGACTGAGGGGGTCGAAAAGTTCCCTAGGCGGAGCGGAAAGTCCAGGCGACGAGGCGGCTCTTTTTTTGCCCTTGGGCCATGTCGATGATCCGACTCTGCCGCGCGCCGGACTTCTTCAGGGCCTTATCGACGGCGGGCAAGGTCGCGGCTTTGGAGATCAGGGCCGTGAACCATCGGACCTGGGCGCCGAAGTCGGCGCTTTCCTCGACCATGCGCCGTACGAAGGCCTCCTCGCCGCCCGGGTGCCACAGTTCGCCCTCCGCCCCCCCGAAATTGCTCCCGGTGTCGGACGGGCGCCCCAGCTTCGCCCACTTAAGGCGCGACGCGTCGCGGGCGTCCTCGAGCGAGGCGTGGAACGGAGGGTTGCACAAAGACAGGTCGAAGGACTCGCCGGCGTTGACCACGCCCTCGAACATCGAGGCGGAGTTTGTCTGCAGGCGCAGCTCGACGCCGCCCGCCAATCCGGGGTTGGCGTCGACGATGCGCTGGGCCGCGGCCAAGGCGGTCCGGTCGGCGTCGGAGCCGACGAAGCCCCACCCGTACTCGCCACGCCCGATGATCGGATAGACGCAGTTGGCGCC
This sequence comes from Elusimicrobiota bacterium, assembly GCA_023700845.1. Classification (GTDB taxonomy): domain Bacteria; phylum Elusimicrobiota; class Elusimicrobia; order UBA1565; family UBA9628; genus GWA2-66-18. The sequence goes on from JAMPYD010000326.1 coordinate 1,507, forward strand.
GACGCCCACGTCGAGGACGCGCACGCCTTCCCCCCTCTTCCCGCCGATCAGATCCGCGGCGTGGTGCACGTAATCGGCGCGGCCGGGGACGGGCGGGCACAGATAGCCCGGCGGCAGCTCCCAGAAGCCGACGCCGTAGTAGGTCCGCAGCAGGGCGCGGTTGAGGATCAGGACGGACGCCGGGTCCGTGAAGTCGACCGTGGGCTCCCCCGAGGGATTCAGGTACGCGACGGACTCGAGCTCAGGGCTGAGCTTGACGAGAAGGTCGAAGTCGTAGCGGCCGGCGTGCCGGTTGCGGGGATGCACTTTTTCGAGTCTACCACTTCGTCCGCCCACACGACGCCCTTGAAGCGGCGATGCGCCCACAGCCACTGGGCCGGAGCCCCGCGGATCCATTCCTCGGTCTTGAGCGAGAGCAGGGCCGTCGAGGCCGCCGGGTCCCTGCGCGCCTCGCCCAGGTTCAGCTCGGGCTCGATGACGACGCGGACGTTGCCCGACGCGTCGCGGCGCTGATAGACCGGGATGATGGCCGCGCCGGACCTCTCGGCGAAGGTTCCCACGGCGGCCAAGGTGTCCACCTCGACGCCGAAGAACGGGACCTTCGCCCCCGTGGGCGGCGGAGCGTACTGGTCCATCACGAAGCCGACCGACTCGCCCTTGCGCAGCGCGCCGAGGATCTTCCGCGCGGGATTCTCGTTGTCGTAGAAGCAGCCGAAATCCACCGAGCGCCGCGCCTCCAGCATCTTGCGGTGGAGCCAGCCGGGCTTAAGCCGCCGCGTCACGATCGTCAGCGGCACGCCGCCCATCGCCCCCACCGCCGCCATCAGCTCCCAGTTTCCGAGGTGGGCGGACACGAACAGCACGCCCCGGCCCTTCTCGTGGGCACGCCGCCAGTGCTCGATGCCCTCGAGGGTCGCCGTGCGGACGGCGTAGCGGCGGTAGTGGCCGGGGAACGGCGAGAACATGTGGAGGAGCTCGAAGAAAAGGGTCCCGTAATGCTCGAAGTTCTCGCGAAGAAGGCGGTCCCGGCCGGCCGGGCCGAGCTCGGGCAGGCAGCGGCGGATGTTGTCCTGGGCGATCTTGCGGCGCCGGCGATCGAGGAGCAGGCCGAGCCGACCGAGGGCGGGGCCGAGCGTCAGTTCCCAGGATCGCGGAACGAAGGAGACCGCGGTTCCCAGGGCTCCGAGAACGGCTCGAAGGCTGAGAGAGAGAGCCGGATTCATGATCTCTGCATTTTATTAACGGCGTTTATCCCTCATATATCATTATTGTAACACTTTCGCCCGATTCGGCTCAAGCCCGCCGGGCATGAAGAAGGGCCCCGGCGCGATCCGCTGTCGGCGGACCGGCCGGGGCCCCGTTCGAGGCGCCCGTCGGATCAGTCCTTCTTGGCTTCCGGCTTGCCCATCTGCGCCAGGTTCGCCCGGGCCTTCGCGAGGATCTCCGAGTAGGCGACGCCGGTCAGGATCTCGAGGCCCTGGCTGACGTGGCTCACCGCGTAGATGTGGAACTTGCCGGCCTTCACGGCCTCCACGACCTCGAGCGAGAGCTGGAGGTCGGCCACGTTCGCCTGCGGGATCACGATGCCCTGATCGCCCGTCAGGCCGCGCGCCTTCGCGAGCTCGTAGAAGCCCTCGATCTTGTGGTTCACGCCGCCGATGGCCTGCACGTTGCCGAACTGGTCGGCCGAGCCGGTCACCGCGAAGTTCTGGCCGATCGGCACGCCCGACAGCGCCGACAGGATCGAGTAGATCTCCGTCGAGGTCGCGGAGTCGCCGTCGATGCCGCCGTAGTTCTGCTCGTACGAGATGGAGAGGCGCGCCGGGAAGGGCCGCTTCTGCGCGAACAGGTTCTGCAGGAAGCCCTCGACGACGCCGAGCGCCTTGTTGAAGGACGAGCCGGTCTGGCTCGGCCCGGCGTTGCGGTCCACCGAGATGATCCCGCCCATGCCCGCCGCGGCGGACGGCACCACGGTGATGCGCATCGGCACGCCGAAGGTCCCCATCACGGCGAGGCCGTTGATCTGGCCGACCTTCTTGCCGCTCGTCTCGACGACGAACACGTTGTCCTTGTAGACCTGGAGCAGGTGGCGGCGATAGACCTCCTCGCGGTCCTGCTTGGTCTGCAG
>JAMPYD010000327.1 GCA_023700845.1 Elusimicrobiota bacterium
AGGCGGCTGTCGAACTCGCGGTAGACGGCGAACGACGCCACCGCGAGAAGCATCCAGGAGACCGCGCGGCGCTGCTCGGCGCGGCTGAACGGCTCCCAGCGCCGGGTCAGCTCCTCGTCCATGGGGTCGGCGAACAGCAGGTACAGATAGGCGCCGACGACGACCGCGCTCACGAGCAGGCGCGGCGACACGATCAGCGGCGCGGAGCCGTAGTCCACGAAGAAGGAGTAGAACCCGAAGCCGAGCTCGAGCGCGGCGGCCTGCACCCACAGGTGCACGCGGCCGAGGCGGACGGCCAGATGCTCGCCGGTGATCGCCAGCGCGACGAGGCAGCACAGGAACGGCGCCGCGTCGAGCGCCCCCCACAGGCCCAGCACGAGCGCGGCCGTGCCGATGTACAGCCAGTACTCGGTGACCGGCTTCTCCCACTCCTCGGGATCGTCGAGCCAGAGGCGGTGGAAGCGCGAGAAGAAGTAGGACAGCCCCGAGAACACGAACAGCGCCATCGCCGCCGCGCGGCGCGCCTCGTCGCCGCGGCGCGCGACCTCGGTGTAGAACATGAAGGTCAGCAGGCCCATGCACAGGCCCGCCGCGCGCCAGACGGGCTGATTCAGGAAGAGGCCGACGAACACCCACCCCGTCGAGACCGCGACCCAGGCGAACAGCTTCCACATCGGGTCCGGCATCTCGAAGACCGCCGCCGCCATCAGGGCCAGGGGCAGGACGCCGCCCAGGCTGACCGACGCCGCCTTGCGCCCCAGCGCCCGCAGGTGCCCGATCGCGGGCAGCAGGAACATGGCGCTCAGCGCGCCCGCCCGCGGCAGGCTCGCGTGGCCGAAATACACCCGCCCCATCGAGCCCGCCACCAGGGCGAACAGCGCCGCGTTCAGGCACAGCGCCGCGTCGAGGACGCCCTTCTGGGCGTCGGTGAAGAGGCGCGCGCGCGTCCGCGGCACGAACGGCATCAGCGCGACGATCAGGTAGCCCCCCGCCAACCAGCCGAAGGGCTGGGCGAAGTTGGCCGTCGTGTGCTCCGCGGGCGGCAGGCCGATCGTGCGGAAGTAGACCGGGACGTAGTTGGCGTGGAAGCCGATCAGCGCCGGGATCAGGACGTCGGCCTCGCCGGACTCGACGGCGATGGCCGCGGAGGCGGCCAGCAGCAGGAGGAACAGGTCGAACGAGGCGATGTCCGCCCGGCAGAACAAGAGCAGGAAATAGACCAGGCCGAAGGCGTACAGGCGGAACGGCCGCGAGCCCGTCGCCAGGGCGTGGGCGACCATGCCTCCCGCGGCCGCGATGATGAGCCCGAGCGCGGTCTCCGGCGACTGGACGATCTTCACGGGCTCGAAGTGGGAGACGGCGTAGGCGGTGACGTACAGGACCGACCAGCCGCCGCCGACGAGAGCGCCCGAGAGATTCTGATACGGGGGCCGGGTGCGGACGAACGTCCCGAGGGCGACCAGCGCCGCGCCCGCGGCCGCGGCCCCCAGCGCGCGCTCGTGAGGGCTGGTGTGCTGGGCGCGCCAGATCAGGAAGAAGACGACGCCGAGGCCGAGGATCAGCGCCCCGACGTACTGGAGCATCTTCTCGCCGATGAACTTCTCGGAGAACGTCCCGGAGAAATCGCGCGCCGCCGCGGGCGCGGAGCGCAAAGGCCCGGACGCCTTGGGAAGCGGGGCCTGGCCTTTCGCCTTGCGGACGAGATCCTCGAGCGTCGGGACCGGCGCGGGCGCGTCGGGCTTCGGCGCCGGAGGCTCCGGGCGGGGCGGAGGGACCGGGGCGGGCGCGCCGCCCTTGAGCCGCCCGACCTCGTCCCGCAGGGAACGGACCTCGAGGCTCAACGCGTCCAGCCGCGCCTGAAGCTCCTCGTTTGTCGCCATGGACGCCCAAGGATAAGCCGCCGGCCGATTCCTGTCAAGGCGGGCGTTTGCTAGGATGGGCCATGGCCGACGCCAAGGAGTTCAAGCCGCTCAAGGAGCTGGGAGCGGTCCCGTTGAGCGAGTCGAGCGAGCTCAAGTTCTACGTCGACGAGTTCAAGGGCCACCGCTACGGGTCCATCCGCACCTTCGTCAAGGGCGACGCCTACTCCGGCCCCACCAAGGCGGGGGTCACGCTGAACGCGCGGGTGCTCGAGGAGACGATCCCCGTCCTGGAGAAGCTTCCGGCCGAGCCGGCGGACACCGAGGACCGGGAGCTCGTCCGCGTGCCCAAGAAGATGGGCGTCGAGCTCGTCGTCCGGATCACCCTCTATAAGGGAACCGTCGGCATCGACCTGCGCGAGTGGGTGGAAGAGGCCGAGTACAAGGGCTGGTCCAAGAAGGGCGTCCGCGTTCCTTATAATAGCCTGGCCGCGATGGTCGGCTACCTGCGCGAGATGAAGGCCCTCGTCGTAAAACCCTGACGCCGTCCCCCTGGCGCGCCTCCGGAACTCCTGTTATAGTGACCCCGTGATACCCCTCGTCCCCCGGGCGCTTTTGCTCCTCGCCCTGGCAGGCTCCCTCCGGGCCGGCCAGATCGAAGCCCCCGTGTCCGGACAGGCCGCCCCGGGCTCGCAGTCGGGCGCGATCGGCTCCTCCCTCGGCGCCCCCGTTCCGGTCCAGATGACCGTGCCGTCGCTGACGGGCGCCGCGCCGAGCCTGGCCCTCGCCCCGGCCCCGGCCCCCGTTTTCCTCCAGCCCTCGGCCGCCCCCGCCGCGGCCGTCCCCGTTCAGGCCGCCGTCGCGGTCCAGGCGGCCGCGCCGGCCTTGCCGGCCCTGCCGGTCTCCGCCGTGACGCCGGCCGGGCCCGCGGCGCTCGCCGAGGCGCCCCGGGCCGCCGCCTCCGCCCCGGACTCCCGCGGCGAGGAAGCCGGCCTCGCGGAAGGCGCCGCGCTGTTCGACCAGGCCAAGCCCTCCTTCTGGTCGGCTCTGCGCGACAAGATCCCGTTCGGAGAGCGCTTCCCCGCCTGGCCCGGCAAGGCCGGGGACGTCCTGCGCGTCGGCCGCCTCAAGACGACGCTCGGCTCCGTCGCCGGCGAAGGCGGGACCTCGAAGGTCTGGAAGACCGCGGACGGCAACTACGCGGTGAAGCTCCTCCACCCCGGCGCGCGGGGCCTGCCGGGCGTCAAGGACGAGGCGGCGATCCTGCGCGCGCTCGAGAAAACCGACCTGCCGGTGGCCAAGCTCCGCGCGGAAAGCCCCGACAGCTCGGTCCTCGTCAAGGAATACATCGAGGGCGCGACGGCCCACGAGCTGCTCGAGCGCGGGGCGCTGTCGCGCTCCCAGTCCCTGGGCTGGCCCGAGCTCGCCGCCAAGCTGATCTCCGCCGGCGTCACCGCCGACCTCGCGCGCGGCAACCTGGTCTGGCAGCACTGGCGCACCCGCTGGGTGATCGTCGACGCGGGAAGCCTCAGCGACGGCGGCCCGCGCGCCGTGCTCGACCAGATGATGGCGCCCGAGCTCCTCTCCCGCGCCGGGATCGACGGCGCGGATTTCCTCGCGGGGCTGCGCGCGCGCCTCGGCCCGGATTCCGCGAAATGGTCCGAGGTCCTCGCCGGCCTGCGCGGCTCGAAGGCCGCCGCCGCGCCCCTGGCCGCGCTCGCCGCCCGCGACGCCGCGCGCCCCGCCGCGCCGCGCCTCGTCTTCGGGCCGGCGC
>JAMPYD010000328.1 GCA_023700845.1 Elusimicrobiota bacterium
CCCACGGGCCGCTGATCGCGCTCTCGACCGACTTCATCCGCGTCAAGGAGTACTTCGAGGCCATCGTGGCCTCCTCCGGCGATCTCATCTGCACGACGGACGTCACCGGCAGGATCATCTACTTCTCGCCCGGCGCCGAGCTGCTGCTCGGCCTCACCGCGGCGCAGGCCGCCGGACGGCCCGCCCACGATTTCTACGTCGAAGGCCGGGCCGCCGCGGAGCATCTCATGAAGCTCCTGCGCGAGAGCCCGACCGGCTGCGTGCGCAACCACGAGATGCGCGTGAAGGCCTCCGGCGACCGCGTCCTGCACGTCAGCATGTCCCTCTCGTTCCTGAAGGACTCCCGCGGCCGCGTGATCGGCACGCTCGGGATCGCCAAGGACATCAGCGACCGCGTCGAGCTCGAGCGCCGCCTGCGCGAGATGACGCGCACCGACGACCTGACCGGGCTCTACAACCAGCGCCACTTCCACGACCGCCTGCGCGAGGAGGCCGCGCGCGCGCGCCGCCAGAAGGATCCCCTCGCGATGGTCGTCTTCGACCTCGACGGCTTCAAGCAGGTCAACGACAAGCGCGGCCACCTCGAGGGCGACCGCATCCTCCGGGCCTTCGCCGGCTGCGTCGGCGACAGCGTGCGCCGCGAGGTGGACCTCTGCTTCCGCTACGGCGGCGACGAGTTCGTCCTGCTCCTGCCCGGCACGACCGCCCTCAAGGGCGCGCGCGTCGCGCGCCGCATCGTCAAGACCGCGGAGCCGCTCGCCGCGGAAGGCGTCACCGCGAGCTGGGGCGTCGCGCAGCTGCCCCCCTCGGGCGACGCCTCCGAGTTCGTGCGCGCCGCCGACTCGGCGATGTACAAGATGAAAGCCGGCAAGTCGGGCGTGCGCCGCCGCGGCACCGACCTCGCCCGCGCCTACGCCGCGCAGGGCCGCGGCTCCCGCCGCGTCTGACGGCGCGATGATCTCCGACTCCGCCCTGCTGCTCTTCGCCGTCTGCATCCTCGGCGGGCTGGGCCTGCTCGCCTGGAGCCTGCTCTCGCGCGCGAGGCGGAACCTGCTCGCCGGGATCGAAGAGGCCGCGCTGGCGGACCTCGGGTTCGGCCGCACCGTCGGCGTCAGCGGCGTCGCCGACGCCCCGGCCCCCCTCGCGTCGCCGGTCTCCAACACGCCCTGCGTGTTCTACGAGAAGCAGGTCGACGTCCAGCACACCTTGAGCCCAGAGCCCGGCGACGCCGGCGACGCCCTGGCCATGGGGCTGACGATGGCCGGCAAGCTGGGGTGGGTCGGGGAATCCGTCGACCACGCCGGCGGCTTCTTCCTGATGGACGGCGGGGCCAAAGCCTTCGTCTTTCCGCGGGGCGCCAAGCTGCGCATCGCCGGCGAGCACCAGAACAGCGTGCAGGATCCCGGCGTCGACGTCACCCGGCGCATCACGGAGCGCTTCATCCCCCAAGGCCGGACGGTCTGCGTGATCGGAAGGCCCCATCGCCTCGACGAGGCCTTCGCGGCGATCCAGCGGGACATCGGCCTCCCCCCGGAGACGCTGAAAAAGCTCGGCGAGGCGGGGCCCATCCCCTGCTTCTTCGACGACGGCGCCGGAACCTTCATCGTGGCCGACATGGCCTTCCCCGACCTGCGCGCCGACGCGGCGGAATCCGCGGACTCCCTGTTCTGGGCAGGCCTCGCCATGCTCGGCATGGGGGTCTTCCTCGTGATCGCCTTCGTCTTCCGACTGATCTAGCGCGGGCGCGTCCGCGCCCGTGGACCATCCGTTGCACCGCCGGAGCCGTGCTCGCCGCGCTGCTCCTCCTCGCGACCCTTCCCGCCTCGGCGGCGGAGGCCCCTCCCCGCCCCGGCTATGTCGCCGTGCTCGGCGGAGCGGGGCCGGCGTTCGGCTCGATGGCGGCGTTCACGCAGGAGACGGCGGCCTCGCCCCGGGCGGAGGCGTCCCGGGGCTTCGGCGTCTCGAACGTCGTCGGCCTGCGCGCCGGCTTCTGGGTCCCGGGCTCCGCCTGGGGCGCGGCGCTGGAAGGCTCGACGATCATGATGCCGGTCGGCGGAGGCGAGCTGAGGGCGTGGACGCTCAGCGCGCTGCTGCTGGCGCGGCCGAAGTCCTGGTCGTCCCGCCGCGTCTTCCCTTACGCGGGGCTCGGCTTCGGCATCTTCGCCCTGGACGCGCGCGCCGACTTCCGCCCGCAGACCGCGGCCGCGCTGAAGACCGTGGAGCTCGAGGCCGAAACGGGGCGCTGGACCTTCGACGCCCGCCTCGGCGTCCAGGCCCGCGCGGCTCCGAGGCTGCTTCTGCTGGCCGAAGCGAGGCTGACCCGCTTCGACATGGACCGGGACTGGACGCCGTCGACCTGGTTCGGTCCTCCCGCGCGGCATCGCAACGGCATTCGCGCGGACGCGGTTCCGCTGCTTCTCCAGGCCGGAGCGGCCGTGGAGTTCTAGCGCGCCGCCGGGGACAACAGGACGCGCCGCGGCTTCGAGAAGGGATGGTGGAAGCCGAGCAGGTCCACCACCGCGTAGCGAATCCAATAACGCCCGGCCCTGACCTCCATGGCCATGAGGTCTTTTCTCAGATCGATGTCGGCCATGAACGGGTACTCCTTGTCGAAGAGTATGCGGCCGAAGGAGGGGCTCGAGGAGACCTGGACGTGGTAGGAGCCCAGCTCCTCCGGGTCGGCCACGACGCTGTCCGGCACCTCGTCGTCGAGCGCCGCGGTCCGCTGCGGGGCGAACGCCCCGGGCGCGGCGGAGACGTCGATCTCGGAGTCCGCGTCGGCGGCCGAGACGTCGCCCAGGGGCTGGTCGCCGATGCGCAGGGGGTTGAGCACCTTCTTGAGAGGGGCGGGCGAGGCGTAGCGCTGGGGCCGGTCCGTCGGCAGAGGCGTGAGCTCGTCGGGGCGCCTGACCTCGGGCTCGCCCCGGACCTCGTGCTCGTCCGGGCGCGGGCCCGCGGGCCCGGGCGGCCTCCGCGGGGACGCCTCCCGGCCCAGGGCCTCGCCGCCGACGGGCCCGGCCGGGGATTCGGGAGCTCGCGGCGGGGGCGGGGCCGCCTTCGGCTTCGAAGCCGGGGAGGCCGCGGCGGCGGCGCGCGGGACGGCGACGGAGGCGGAGGGCGGGTCGCGGCCGTCGACGGGCGGCAGCGGCGACTTGCGTCCCGCGAGCGCCACGGGCGGCTCCGACAGGCCGCCCCGCTCCTCGTAAACGATCACCGCCTTCCTCCGGCCGCAGGCGGCCAGCAGCAAGACGGCCGCCATGATTGCGCCGGCTCGGCCCGCGCGCGTCATCTCCCCAGTGTAGCCCCGCGGCGGCCGGCGTCAAGGCTCGTTTGATCCCCGAAAATCCGCTATCATGGGGCCATGGCGCGGGTCCTCATCATCGACGACGACTTCGAGATCGTCTCCATCCTGACCGAAATCCTGAAGGTCGCGGGGCACGAGGTGTCCTCCGCCGGGGAGCCCGTCGAGGGCATGCAGATGGCCCGCAAGGTCAAGCCCGACCTGATCATCCTCGACTACCACATGCCGGGCAACACCGGCTCCCATCTGTTCGAGTCCTTCCGGCGCAACAACGCCACGAAGAGCACCCCGATCCTCTTCATGAGCGGCGAG
>JAMPYD010000329.1 GCA_023700845.1 Elusimicrobiota bacterium
GGCGGACGCCGCCGACGCCGCGGACGCGGGCGCGTTGGAGCGCCTGGCCGACGAGGCCCGCGCGGAGGCCGAGGGCGTCTCGGCCGTCGCCCGCCTGCTGTCCCTGCCCGACGGCGGCGCCGCCTCCGCGGCGCGCGCCTGCCGCGACGCCGCGCTTCGCCGCGCGAAGGCCCGCGCCGGGAAGACGTCGGACTTCGCCTCGGCCGCCTCGGCCGGCGGCGCCGACCGTCCCGAAGGGGTCGAGCTGCCGGCGGGCGCGTGGAAGCTCTTCGTCGAGAGCAACGGCCTCGGGGACTGGCTCGCCCGGACGCTCGACGACTCCTCGCTCGGCCTGCGCCGCAAGTCGGAGCGCATCCGGGAGAGGATCCTGGAAGGCCGCCTCGGCCCGGTCGACGCGCTCGTCGCCCCGAGCCTGATCATCGGGGAAGACGCGGCCCTCAAGGCCGACGGTCCCGCCGACGCGGCGCGGCGGGTCAAGGAGGCCTGGGCGGCGTCATGGGCTCCGGGGCCGCTCGGCGCGCGCCAGCGCGCGGGACGCGGGCTCGCCTACGACGGCCGCGTGCGCGTCGAGAAGATCGTCCCCGCCGACGCGTCCGGCGTCGCGTTTTCCCGCGACCCCGGCTCCGGGCGCCGCGAGCGGGTCCTCGTCGAGGCGGCGGCCGGCTCCCTCGACGTGATGCTCGCCGGCGACGCGGACACGGAGTCCTACGCGCTCGACCGCCGGTCGGGCCGCGTGACCGGGCCGCGCTCCGGCGCGGCGTCGGCCGTGCTGTCCGCCGAGCGCCTGGCCCGGGTCGCGCGGCTGGCGCGCGCGCTCGACGCCTGGAAGGGCGCGGGCGTCGAGGTCGCGTTTTCCTTCGCCGGCGGGCGCCTGATCGCGCACCACGCGCGCGTGCTCGAGCCTCCGCGTCCGGTGATCCCCCTCAACGATCCGTTCGCGCCGCGGCCCGACGCTCAGTTCCTGAACATCAAGCCCGTTTCGCGCTGAGCAGGGACCGGAGCTCGGCGAGCTCGTCGGCGCCGAGGAAGCCCGAGAGCAGCAGGCCCGCCGGGTAGGCGGCGAGCAGCAGGGCGCGGGCGGGAAGGCCGACGCTCGACGAGGGCCACCACAGCGCCGCGGTCCAGCCCGCGAGGATCGCCAGGCGCCTCCACTCGTAATGAACGGGGCGCGACGAGCGCCCGAGCGCCCACACCGACGCCGCCATCGCCGCGAACGCGGCCAAGGTGGCCCAGGCGGCGCCCATCATGCCGTACCGGGGGATCAGCAGCGCGTTGAGCAGGAGGTTCGTCAGCGCCCCCGCCCACGTCGCGGCGGAGACCGCGCCCGTGCGCTTGTCGAGCATCAGCGGCGCGAGCATGATGAAGTACAGGCCGTTGAAGAGATAGGCGAGGGTCACGACCGGCACGACCGGAAGCCCGCTCCAGAAGGACTCGTGAATCAGCGGCTTGCCCGCGAACAGGGGCGCGGTCACGAGCGGCTCGATGAACAGCGCGATCGCGAGGAACGCCCAGGCCGAGAGCGCCCCGAAATACGTGAGCACGCGCGCGATCAGCGCCCCGGCGTCCTCCCGGCCGGCGCGCTCCAGGATGAACGGCTTCCAGGCCTGGTCGAACATGCCGACGAGCAGCATCATCCCGATGCCGAGTTTGTAGCAGGTGCCGAAGATGCCCGCCTCGGCCAGGCCTGCGGCTTTCGCGAGGATCGGGCGGTTGGCCACCTGGACGATCATCGACCCCATCCCCGCGAACACGAGCGGGACGCCGAAGGCCAGCATCTCCCGGAGCCTCTCCCGGCTCGGCGCGGCGAGCCGGGAGAGGATCACCGGCGAGAGCATCGCGAGCGTCGAGATCGAGGCGATCAGGTTGGCCAGGAACACCCCGCGCAGGCCGAGGCCCATCGTGCGCACGAAGACGAAGGCGAGGACGACGTTCATCGCGATGCCGACGAGCTTGATCCCCGCGTAGGCGCCGGCGCGGTGCGAGCCGCGCAGCTCCGCGTAGGGCAGCAGCATCGCGGCGTCCACGGCGAGGATCGCGGCGCCGTAGCGCACGAGGTCGGCCATCTCCGCGGGCAGGCCCGCGAGGCGCGCGATCGGCGCCGCGGCCAGGATAATCAGCAGCGAAGCGGTTAGCGAGCTGCCGAGCACCGTCAGGAAGGCGGCGCCGAAGGCGGATTCGTCCGGCTTCCCGTCCTTTTTTCCGAAGCGCAGGTACGCGGTGTCGAGCCCGAGGCCGTAGATCACGGTCAGGAAGGCGATGAAGGCGTAGGTCGACTGCATCGCGCCGTTGTCGGAGGGCTCCAGCAGGTGCGAGTACAGCGGGGTGAGCAGGAAGTTCAGCAGGCGTCCCAGGACGGTGGACAGGCCGTAAACCGCCGTCTCGCGCGCGAGGCCGCGCAGCTCCCTGAGCATGACGGCCATCCTATCAAAATCGTACGATTATGAAGTGAAGCGGTTCCTCAGCCTCTGGGCCCCGGTCGCCGCCTGGTGCGGCGTCATCTTCGCCTTCTCCTCGATGCCGGACCTGCACAGCGGGCTGGCGTACGACTTCCCCCTGCGCAAGGCCGCGCACATGGCGGAGTACGCGATCCTCTTCGCGCTCGCCCGGCGCGCGATGGGCGACGCCCGGGGCTTCGCGTTCACCCTCCTCTACGCCGCGAGCGACGAGGTCCACCAGAGCTTCGTCCCGGGCCGCCACGGCGCCTGGACCGACGTGCTCGTCGACGGGGCCGGGGCCCTGCTCGCCTTGACTTTCGCCCGGCGGCGCGCCATTCTATAGCCATGGTCCCCGAGAGCCTGGTCCTCAACGCCGCCCGCTTCCGGACCGAGCGGCAGCTGCGGCGCCTGTCGCGCCTGCCGGGCGCCGCGGGCGACAAGGTCTCCTTCGCCGTCCTCGGCGACGTGGAGCCGTCCCGCTTCTGGATCTACCGCAAGCTGTTCAACCGCGAGGGCGTGTTCCACGACCAGATGCACGAGCTCCAGGCCCAGCCCCTGACCTTCACGGTCCAGCTCGGGGACATGGTCAGCAAGGGCACCCGCGCGAACTACGAGATCTTCCTGCGCCAGCTGCGGCGCGCCTGGACCGGCCGCCCCTACCTCACCGTGATCGGCAACCACGACCGCTCCCGGCCGAACGGAAAATCCAATTCGATCCTGTACCGCGCCCTGTTCGGCCGTCCGAACTACTTCTTCGACCACGCGGGGGTGCGCTTCGTGGTCCTCGACTCGAGCTCCAAGCGCGTGACCCGGGCCCAGCTCCGGTGGTTGCGGATGGCGCTCGACGTCCCCGGCCGCAAGATCGTGTTCACCCACATGCCTCCGGTCCAGCTCAGCCTGTGGGGCGGCGTCGGCCCCCTCCACGCGCTCGGCGGCTTCATCGGCGGCTCGCGGGAGTTCGCCGACATCGTCTCGGCGGCGAAGGTCAGCCGCGTCTACATGGGCCACGTGCACGCCTTCGGCGTCCAGGACCACGGGGGCGTGCGCTACGTGCTCACCGGCGGCGGCGGCTCCGCGCTGTTCCCCTCCGGCAACGTCGACAGCTTCCACCACTACCTGACGGTCGAGATCACCCGCGCCGGCTTCCGCGAGCGCGTGCACTCCCACGA
>JAMPYD010000006.1 GCA_023700845.1 Elusimicrobiota bacterium
GGCGTTCGTGGTCAACCACAACAACATCGTCGACCACCTGAAGAAGTTCAACCCCGGATGGGACGACGCGAAGCTCTGGGACTACGCCCGCAAGATCAACGTCGCGAGCACGGCGCAGATCCACACGACCGAGTGGACCGAGGACCTCCTCCAGCACCCCACTCTTCAGGAAGGCATGCACGCCGAATACTACGGCCTGCTCGGCCCCAAGTTCAAGGCGTGGGTGATGCGCGCGTCGTATCGCCACCCGTGGTTCGGCAAACTGATGAAGCCCCTGACCAACAACGACGTGTTCTGGGGCATGCCCGGCTCGAAGTGGGAGCACCACGACGGCCCGTTCCAGGTGCCGAAGCACTTCCGCTTCGTGTACCGCCTGCATGAGATGATCCTCAGCGACCACGAGTTCATGGCGCCGCCCTCGGCGACCCAGGGCGAGCGCCTGCTCGGCCGCCGCGAGCTCATCGACTTCATCCACTCCAACACGCGCCCGATCGTCGAGCAGTACGGCTACGACGTCCTCGCCTGGTCCTTCGTCCGCAAGTCCGCCGGCGCGCTCACGCTCAAGAACTTCCCGAAGGCGCTCACCCAGTTCAAGGACCAGCAGCACGACAAGCTGATGGACCTGGCCGAGGCGGACACCTTCCGCGAGCGCACGGACGGCACGGGCTCCTACAACGAGTTCCGCCGCTCCGTCGGGGAGCCGCCCGTCGCGAGCTTCCTGGAGCTGACCGGCGGCGACGCCGAGATGGCCAAGGCGCTCGAGGTCAAGTTCGAGGGCGACATCGACAAGGTGGACGCGGGCATCGGCATCCTCGCCGAGCCCAAGCCCGCGGGCTTCGCGCTCGGCTTCACGCAGTTCTACCAGTTCGTCCTCAACGCCCCGCGCCGCGTGAAGTCGAACCGCCACCTCACCGAGCTCTATTCCCACAAGGACTACACGTTCGAGGGCATGGAGTGGCATTGGCACTCGGGCGGCATGGGCGGCGTCCTCGCCCGCGCGATGAAGGGCCTGCCGCGGGGCCAGGACGTCATCCGGGCGATGGAGGGCGTGACGCGCTGGTTCGCCCCGTGGCAGGACACGGAGACCTTCCCCGTGCGCCTGCTCGACACGGCCAACGCGAACTCGTCGGCCATCCTGAAGAACACGTTCAAGCTCGCGCTGTGGGGCTCGTTCACGGCCTTCTCGGCGTGGATGGGCGTCGCGGTGTCCGCGTTCACCATCGTGCCGGTCGCGGCGGTCGCGCTCGGCCTGCCGCTAGCCCTCTACTACAAGCGGATGCTCGCTTACCGCTACATGCAGAAGGCGTGGCAGTCCGCGTACACCGACCGCCGCCGCTCGATGTTCCCGACGTTGTTCCTCGGCGAGAAGGTCGCGCGCTGGGCGGCCGGCGCGGGCAAGCTCGCCGCGGGCGCGGCGATGCTCGTCGCGGGCTTCGCGGCGGTCAGCCTGTTCGCCACGAACCCGGTGGTCGCGATCTTCGCGGGCATCACGGCCCTCAAGGCCCGCTCGGTGATCGGCGCGACGACGCAGTACGAGAACGACATGGCGATCCTCAAGATCGCCCTGCAGAACCGCCTGCGCGAGGGCTACCCCGTCGCGACGGCGCAGGACGCCGCCCCCGAGGCGCAGTCCGACCTCGAGCGCCGCTATTGGATGCTGGTCCCCGCGGGGGCCAAGCAGCCGGTGGCGACGGTCTGGCACAGCTACCGCGTCCTCAACGAGCACGGCCTCGGCCGCCTCACGGCGTTCAAGACCGCGTTGATCTCGCACCTCGTGTTCGGGCCGCGCTCGCAGCGCGGCCTGGGCCTCAAGGCGCGCTGGAACGCGGGCATCCTCTTCAAACCGTTCGCGATCTACGTCCCGAACATGATCCAGGCGCAGGGCCCGTCGTCCACGGGCGTCTACGCGCACGCGAACAACAATAAGGGGCTGGTGCCGGGTGACGTCGACACGACGGTGTTCGACGAGATGTTCTCCCGCTACGCCCCGGGCCGCGACTACATGACGGCCTACGACTTCGCGCGCATGCGAGAGGACAAGCGCTGGCGCGATTCCCAGGCGGGGATCGGCGGGCCGGTCTCGCGCTGGCTCGGCGAGATCGCGGTGAAGAAGCGGACCAGCCAGCTCCTGCAGCTGTACGCGGACACGGTCGCCAACGAGGACAAGCATCTCGTCCCGGCGATCAGCCGCGGCATGATGCTCCGCGTCTACAAGGGAACGGCCCAGGCCGACATCGCCGCCGAGCGCGCGCTCGACGGCGTGCACCCGGACCTCCGCGCGGCCAACCCCGAGGGCAAGCCGACGCTCAAGGAGAAGGCGAAGGCCGACCTCCGCAAGCTCGGCGGCGCGGTCCGCACGCTCGCCGGAAGCCTCGTGCTGCCGTACACCGGCGCGCGGTTCGCGTCGAACGCCCGCGCGTTCGGGACGTTCTTCAAGACGGTGTGGCAGACGGGCTGGATCGCGATCGCCGCGGTGGTCGCGTACTACGCGGTCCGCGACTCCATCCTCTACATCCTCATCCCCTACCTCGTCTTCAAGGGGATCTTCTAGGAGACCCATGAAAAACCTTCTGCGCTCGCTCATCATCGCCGCGTCGCTCGCGTCCGCGGCTCACGCCGGCCCGATCCCCGAGGGCTCCTGGGGCGGCCTGTCGGCCCTGCTCAAGGGTCCCGACGTGATGGCGTTCCTCCTCAAGGCCGACAAGACGAACCCGACCGCGGGCTACGCGATCCTCGCCGAGTACACGCGCCTCCCCTACATCCCCGGGCCCGAGCGCCTGGAGATCGCGCGGTGGGTCCCGCGGCTCTACATCTACCGCGTGGAGCAGCTCGACAAGCTCCGCTTCGCGGTCAAGCCGCTGAAGGTTTCCGCGGCGGGCGGCCTCGAGGTCGACGGCGGCTACGCCGCGGCGGGCGAGCTCACGCTCGCCAAGAAGGGGACCCTCGTCGGCGCCACCCTCACGCGCTACGAGAAGGGCGAATCCGCGGTCGCCGAGGTCGTGACCTTCGACGGCAAGGTATCCTCGACCTGGGAAGGCTTCGTTCCCGGCGCGTACTTCGGCTCGAAAGACTCGACCGGCGGCGACTACACGCACAAGAACATCAACACGCGCCTGGGCGACGACAAGGTCGCCGACTTTTTCCAGAAGGACATCACCGGCAAGTTCGACATGACCGAAGCCGCCCCGGGGATCTTCACGTTCAAGGCCAAGGGCGCGATCGCCAAGGGCGCGGACAAGGTCCTCTCGCGCATCGCCGTGTTCGTCGACATCGTCAACTGGAAGCCCATCATGACGACCGACGAGCTCCTGCTCATCAACCCCGACGACGCTAAGGACGTGGGTTTCTACTACGAGCGTCATTAGTTCGACGCCATAGCCTGACGAAGGACTCGGCGCCGGCCGTCGCGGGGATACCCGCGGCGGCCAGCCCTTTTAGGACCGCGGCGTAGCCGTCCGGGCCCGGGACGCCCTCGATGAGCCCGATCAGGCCGTTGAAGTCCGAGCCGATGGCCACCGCCTCCGGCCCCGCCTCGCGCGCCAGGATCGCGGCGTGCCCCATCAAGGACTTCATGTCGGCGCCGGCGTAGTTCGCGGCCAGCGCGAGGCCGACCATGCCCCCGCTGCGCCTCACTTCCCGCAGAAGCTCGGAGGAGATGGTCCTCTCGCACGGCGTGAGCTCGCGCGCGGCCTGGTGAGAGAACATCAAAGGCAGCCCGGGATGGCGCCGCGCCAGATCGAAGGCCGTCTTGTCGCTCGCATGGGTGAGGTCGAGGATCAGGCCCTTGGCGACGGCGTGGTCCGCGAGAGTCTCGCCCTGTTCCGACAGGCCCTTCGGGTTGAGCCGCACCGCGCCCTTGCCGCCCGGGACGCAGGTCGGCATCGGCCAGTAGCGTCCCGCCGCCGCCCCGCCCCAGCGCGTGTCCGTGAAATGGGCGATGGTGAGCATGCGCACGCCCCGGTCCCACAGCCGGTCGAGGCGCGCGGGCGTGTCGGCGCCGCCCGCCCCCTCGACGGCGAGGATCACGCCGAGGCGCCACTCCTTGGCTTTGAGCACGGCCTCGGCCTCGTCGGGCGTCCGCACGATCGAGACGCGGGCATCCTTGGCCGCCCAGCGCTCGACCTGCGCGATCTGCCGGAGCAAAGACCGGGCATAGCCGCCGCGAAGCTGGGAGACGACGGGCGTCGCGTAGAGCGGGACCACGACGAGGCGCATGTCCGCGGCCTCGAGGTCCGCGAGACGCACCTGCTCCTCGATCATGGGGACATGGAGGTGGAGGTCGATCGAAGAAGCCTGGAGGGAGGCCGGCCCGAGCAGCCACGCCGCCGCGAGCGCCCTCCAGGCCATGGTCATGGCGCTATCTTATAAGAAAAAATTCTTCCGAGGAGGGTTTTGATCACTATTGTGCTCAAAACCCTCGAGGGAAGAATCAGACCTCGAAAAAAAGGGAGTCCCGCCGGCGGCGGCTCGATGGCTCAGCGCGGACGGATCGCGACGACCTTGATCTTGTAGCGCAGGGGCTTGCCGGCGAGAGGATGGTTGAAGTCGAGCGTCGCCTTGCCGTCCTCGATCTTCAGGACGCGGCCTTGGGCCGCCTTGCCGCCCTGGGCGCCGCCGACGAGGGCGCCGGGGGCCAGGTCCTTGGCCATGGCGCCGAACTTCTCGAGCGGGATGGCCTTGATCTTGTCCGGGTCGGACGGGCCGAAGCCCTGCATGGGGGTCAGCTCGACGACCTTCTCCTCCCCCTTCTTCATGCCGACGAGGGCCTCGTCCACCGGGCCAGGCAGGTTGCCTTCGCCCTGGACGACGATCAGCAGGTCGCGGCCGGCGTTGGATTCGATCATAGTCCCCGCGGAGGTCAGCTCGTAGTCGAGCTCGACCGTGGCGCCCGGCGGCACGCGCTCCCCGGGGGAGCAGGCGGCCAGGAGCAGGACGGCCGCCAGGGCCCGCCTCACGCCGGCTTGATGACGGCCAGCGGGGTGAAGTCGCCGACGCTGCCGCCGCCCACGATGATCTCGTTCTCCTTGTCGATCACGCGGCGCAGGGACTCGAGCCGGGACATCAGGTGGCGGCCGGGGCAGTCGGTGTTGGTGTAGTGGTTGTGGGCCTCGAGGAAGCCCTTCGCGTCGGGGTCCTTCTTGTACTTGATCGACAGATAGGTCACGAGCCGGGTGAGGCTCTCGAGCTGCGCGTCGGTGGGCTGGACCTTGTTGAAGTCGCCCATCATGGCCGCGCCGATGTTGCCGTCGTTGGCCCCGCCGGCGTGGGCGCCGATGTACTCCGAGCGGCGGCCCTCGACCACGCGCCCGTCGCCGGCGATCAGGAAGTGGTAGCCGATGTCGTCGAAGGCGTCCTTGCCCTCGCGGGCGCGGCCGACCATGTGGTAGTGCTGGATGTTCTTGACCGCCTGAGCGGTCTCGGCCTCGTTCATGGGCTGCTTGCCCTGCGTGTGATGCACCGTCACGCGGTAGGGCGTGTGGGCGGAGTTGGAGCCGCGCCGCGGCGCCGCGCGCCAGCCCAGGCGGCTCATGATAGGGGCGACGGTCGGGAACTTCTGGGCGAGCTGGAACGACGCGAAGCCGAGCAAGGTCTGGCCGGCGTCCTTCGCGGTGCCGGGGGTCGCCCCGCTGCGCGAGTAGTCATAGTCGTCGGGCAGCGGGGGCACGGTCCCGCCGAGGTCGGTGACGCGGGCGCTCGCGTCGGCCGTGTAGGGCAGGCGCTTGCCCCGGCGGCCGGCCGGGGCGCTCCCGGGCGCGTACCCTGCCGGGACGTAGCCGGCGGCGCCGACCCCGTCGCGCATGCGCGTACCGTCGAACATGGCGCTGGCGCCGTGGGCGGCGTCCTCCGGAGCGGCTCCGACGAAATCGGTGGCGGGCGCGTAGGCCATCAGGTTCTTGCCGGAGAGCCGGCGCGCGGGCGAGGCGTCCTCGGAAGGCGCCGAGCGGCGCGAGGAGGAGGACGGCACGGCCTGGTCCTTCTTCTCCTCGCAGCCGGTCAAAGCGCCGGCGGCGAGGGCGAGGGCGACGAGCGGGAGTGAGCGTCTCATGCCCGCAGTTTAACGGAATTTTCCGGCGTGCCCATAGGCCTTTGGGCCCAGAGGACCCGGGCCTAATCAGCCTATACGGTGTCAGGCTTAAATGATTGCGAAACCAGCTTTTAAGAGGCTTTTTCCCCGAGGGAAGCCCCGCGAGTGCCGGGCTTTAAGGTGTTAAACAACTCTTTGCGTGGCCTTGATCCAGTGGGCCAGGCGAGCCATCCCGTCCTCGATCTTCATCCTCGGCTTCCAGCCCAGCTCGCGCTTGGCCGCCGAGATGTCGAACCAGTGGGCCGTGGTCAAGGTGTGCACCAGGAACTTGGTCAGCGGCGGCTCCGACGTCAGGCCCAGCGCGCGCCAGGTCCCCTCGCAGAGCGAGGCGGCGGCGAGGGCGGCCGTCTTGGGGATGCGCTTCTTGACCGGGCCCAGGCCCGCCGCCGCCAGCATGCGCTCCATGAACTCCCAGATGGGGCGGGGGTCGCCGCCGGACAGGAAGTAAGGCTTGCCCGCGATCTCCGACAGAGGGGAGAGCTGGATGGCGGCCAGCACGTGGGCCTCGACCGCGTCGTCGATGTAGATCGTGTCCACGAGCTTGTCGTCATGGCCGATGCGGAACAGGCGGCCGGCCTTCTGGCGGGCGATCACGCGCGGCAGGATGCTGCGGTCGCCCGGCCCCCAGATGAAATGCGGCCGCAGGGACACGGTCGCGAGGCGGTCGTGGTTGGCGGCGAGCGCCATGCGCTCCGAGAGGGCCTTGGTCTGGGAGTAGAACGAGTCGAACCTCACGGGGTAGGGCGCGGATTCGTCGACGCCCTCGATATCGCCCCCGTGGAACACCACGCTCGGCGAGCCGGTGAACACGAGCTTGCGGATGCCCTGCTCCTGGCACGCGCGCAGCACGTTGCGGGTCCCCTCCACGTTGACGGCCTGGTAGTCCTCGTACGGGCCCCACAGCCCGACCTTCGCGGCGACGTGGAACACCACGTCGCGGTCGTCGCAGGCCGCCTTGAGGGCCTCGTAATCGCCGATGTCCCCCTTCGCGCAGTCGATGCCGAGCGCCTCGAGGTCGGGGTAGGACCCGCGTCCGAACACCCTCACCTCGTCGCCGCGCTCGCGAAGCTTCCGGGCCAGCGCCGCGCCCAGGAAGCCGCCCCCGCCGGTGACGAGCGCCCTCACGAGAGCTTCCCCGCGGCCCACACCGCAAGCGCCTCGCGGTTGATCTTCGCGTTGTGGCGCGTATCGACGGGAAATGCCGGATGGAACAGGACGTCTTTGATGTCCCGGGTGAAATCCGGTCTTCCGGGGAGATTCAAAATGTCGTTTTTGAGGGCGTCGGTCGGAGCCGTTCCGGGTTCGAGCTCCACGCACAGCACCGGGTTAAGGCCGACGCCCACGAGCGCCGTCCTCTTCACCCTCGGATGCGCGTTGAACACGCCCTCGACGCAGATCGTATAGTGCTCCCCCTTCTCGGTGCGCACGCGATGCGCCTTGCGCCCGCAGAACCACAGCCGCCCGTGCTCGTCGTAGTAGCCCAGGTCGCCCATCCGGTGCCAGAAGCCCTTGCCGTCGCCGATCTTGGCCTTGGCCATGTCCTCCACGCGCCGGAAGTACTCCCCGGTCACGACCGGCCCCTTCACCGCGATCTCTCCGACCGTGCCTCGGGGCACCCGCAGGTCCTCCGACCAGGCCTTGATCGGCCCGTCCTCCACGCGGATCACCGCCGCCTCGATGCCCTTCACGGGGCGGCCCACGCACACCCCTTCTCCTCGCAACGTCCTGGCCGCCGTCTCCCCGAGGATCTCGAAGGAGGACGTCAGCGCGACCGGCAAGGCCTCGGTGGCGCCGTACGGCGTGTAGATGGGCACGTTCTCGTTGAGCATGCGCGCGAACCGCGCCAAGGTGCGCGCCGGCACCGGCGCGCCCGCCGACATCACGCGCCGGAGAGTCGGCAAGGCGATCCCGTGCTGCGCCCCGAAGCGGCCCACGCGGTCGAGCAGAGCCGGCGAACCGAACAGCTGATGAACGCCGTATTTCTGCGCGGGCACGACGATCGCCATCGGGTCCACCATGCCGGGGCGCGTGAAGTCCATGTCCGGGATCACGACGGTCTGGCCGAGGGCGACGTCGAACAGGCCGAACAGCGGGAAGGTCGCCAAGGACAGCTCCCCCTCCTTGATGTCGAAGAGCTCCCGGAGCTGGTCCACCTGGGCGGAGAACATCGAGTGCTCATACACCGCGCCTTTCGGGGCCCCGGTGCTGCCCGAGGTGAAGAGGATCGCGGCGCGCCCGTCGGCGGGCACCGGCGGTAGCTCGAGCGTCCGGCCCCGGCCGAGCTCGCGCATCGTCTCGAGCGTGGCCAGACCCAAGGACGGCCCGCCGGCGACGATCTTGAGGTTCGCGGACGGCGCCCAGCCGCCCATCGCGCGCGCCAGGTGCGCCTTGGCCGACCCCACGAACGCGACCGGCTCCGACTCGGACAGGCAGCGGCCCATGTTCGAGAAGCCGATGCCGGGGTCCACGAGCACCGGCGTCACGCCGGCGCGGAACAAAGCGAAGGCGGTCGCGAAGAAGTCCCGCGAGGGCGGGATGAGCACGGCCACGCGGTCGTTCTTCTTGAGCCCCGCGCGCAGGAAGCCGTGGGCCAGGAGCTCGATGTCGCGGCCGAGCTCCTCGAAGGTGGTGATCTTGTCGTGATGGATCAGCGCGGGCTGAGCGCCGAGGCGCCGCGCGTTGTCCAGCACGCGAGAGCCGAGGTCGCTCATGCGGGGACGGGACGCGCGACGAAATCCTTGATCAGGGCGACGACCTCCTCGCCCGCGTCCTCGAGCAGGAAGTGCCCGCAGTCCGGGAAGCGCTTCACCGTCGCCTTGGGGAAGCGCTCGATCCAGCCGTTCAGGAAGGCCTCGTCGAACACCCAGTCCTTGAGGCCCCAGGGCAAGAGCATGGGAACGTCCTTGAACGCCCCGACCTTGCTCTCCGTGTCCACGACGACGTCCCAGGCGGGGTCGCCGGGCGCGAGCGGGATGTCCTGCACGAAGCGGTGCACGGCGCGGCTCGCGGTCCAGCCGTCGTAGGGCTCCAGATAGCCGGCCCTCTCCTCGGGCGACAAGGTCTTCTTCGCGGTGCAGGTGCGCAGGACGACGCTCCGCGCGAAGCCGAGCGCGCGCAGCGGGATGCCGGTCAGGGCGCCGCGCATGATCTCGAGCCCTTTCGGGAACTTCTTCTCCGCGGGCAGGCGGAAGCAGGAGGTGTTCAGCGCCACGATGGCCTTGATCCGCTCGGGGTGGCGCACGGCCCAGGACATGGCGATCATGCCGCCCCAGTCGTGGACGATGAGGGTGACGGGGCCCGTGGGGGCGACGCGCTCCATCAAGGCGTCGAGGTCGTCGACGCGGCGCTTGAGCGTGTACGCGTAGCGCTTGTCGGCGGGGCGGTCGGAGAGGCCCATGCCGATGTGGTCGGGCACGATGCAGCGGTGAGTGGGCGAAAGGGCTTTGACGACTTCCCGGAAGTAGAACGACCAGGTCGGGTTGCCGTGGACCATGAGCACGGTCTCGCCCTTGCCCTCATCGAGATAGTGCATGGCGACGCCGCCGAGGTCGATGCGGCGGCCGGTGAACGGGTATAAAGTCTTGTCGATCACCACTCGAGCCCCAGCATCATGCAGTTGAGCCCCGACCCGATCCCGATGAAGCCGACCTTGTTCCCCTTCTCGAGGAAACCGCGCTCGTCGGCCAAGGCGGCCGTCAGCGGCAGGCTCACCGTGCCTATGTTGCCCAGGAACTCGTAGGTCGGGAAGTCCTTGTCCGCGCCGACGCCGCAGGCGGTCAGGAGCGCCGTCGTCTGGGGGCCGCCGACCTGATGGGTGATGGTCTTATCCATCGTCTGGCTCGTCCAGCCCAGCGCCTTCGAAAAGCTCTGCCACGTGAGCTTGGCCAGCTCCAGGCCGTTCTTGAGCACGGCCGGGGCGTCGGTCCTCATGAAGTCCCGCTCCCACTGGCACAGGTCCCAGTGCTGGGGCGCGGCCTGGACCGTGCCGCCGAGGAGCCTGGGGCCGGTCTTGCCGAAGCTCCCGTCGGTCAGCACCACGCCGACCGCGCCGGAGCCGCCGGTCAAGGTCGCCACCGAGAGCTTGAAGTGCTCCATGGTCGGGTTCTTGAGCATGGAGGCGATCATCGCCTCGTTGATCTCGCGGGCCGACTCGCAGGAGACGACGAGCCCGGCCTTGATCTGGCCCAGCTCGATGCGGTTGGCGATGTCGATCATGCCGGACAGCACGCCCAGGCAGGCGTTGCTGATGTCGAAGACGGCGCAATCCTTGCTCACGCCGAGCTTGGAGGCGACGGCGCAGGCGGTCGCCGGCTCGGAGGACTCCTTGCAGACGCCGGCGTAGACGACGACGCCGAGGTCCGAGGGCTTCACGCCGGCCTTCTCGAGGGCCTTTTTGCCGGCGCGCGAGGCGCCGTCGGAGAGCTTGAAGCCGGGGTCCCACCAGCGGCGCTCCTTGATGCCTGTTAAGGCTTCGATCTGCCCCACCTGAAAGCGGAGCGCGTCGTAGACCGGCTGTATGCGCTTCTCGAGCTCGGAGGAGGTGACGACGTTGGGGGCGAGCTCGTACGCCAGACCGTCGAGGGTGACCTTGGAGTATTTCATGAGTTGATCTTCAAAGTGAAGTCCCGCATCTCGTAGACGACGAGGCCGTCGCGCAGGAGGTAGCCGTCCGCCGTGAGGGTCTTCGAGGGCTCGTCGACGGCGGTGATCCAGCACTGGACCTCGACGGCCTTGTTCACGGGCGTGTACTGGCCGCGGTACAGCCACTTGTGGGTGCGGCCGAGGATCATGGACTCGAAGCGGCCGGCGCCGGGCCAGCGGTCGCGGGCGTGGCACTTCATGAGTTCGATGAACGACTCCAGGCCGAGGGAACCGGGACACACCGGGTCTTGATAGAAATGGGCCGAGAAAAACCACTCGCTGGGATTAACGGCTCGCCGGCCGATGAGCGCGCCGAGGCCCTTCGGGCCGGCGCTGTCGTATTGATCGACGGAATCCAACAGCAACAACATAGGACCAGGCAATGCGGGAAGACCGTCTTTCAACGGCAAACGGCGTGGAGGAACTCCTGCGGGTGCCACAAAGGGCTTCGCGCCTCGCAGGCCGACCTGCTGGGCAAGGGACTCCTTGGTGAAGAAGCCGAACTCCGTTTTGCCTTGATAGACCAACCGACCGGCAGCGTCGTGCATGAGCATGTCGTAGTTCTGGATGACCATGCCGCCCGCGAGAGAGACCTTCGTCATCACGACGGTCGTGATCAGAGTTCCGGTCTCGGGCGTGACCTCGACATGCTGTATCGCGTCGCCGCCGAGGTTCCGGAACGACAGATCGACGGGGCTGGTCAGCGCGGAGCCGCAATAGGCCGCGAGCCAGCCGCAGGGCTGAAGCGCCACCTCCAAAAGGATCGCGAAGGGCATGGTGGCCTGGCCGTTCTCCTTGAAGTACCAGGCGTCCTTGGGCACCGCGTACTCCGCCGTGGCGGAGGCCCCCGCCTTGAGCACGAACGGCTCGCCCTTCAGGCCGACGATGCGGTCGAGGAATTGATACGGCGGGCCGGGGAGGCGGGCCAAGATGCGGTCCTTGTCGAAGACCTTGTAGGGGGCGCCGAAGGCCTCGGAGGGGTTGCCGTTCGAGTAGGCCATGATCTTGTCGGAGTCGTAGTAGACCGTCTTTTCTTTCTTAACCCACAGGGACTCGATGTCCGCACGATTCGTGCCGGACAAACGGACGGACATATCCGTGATCTGAACGATGTTCTTATCGTCGGAATACATGAACGCGTCCGCGATGCAGAACGGGGCGCCGTCGGCGCCGTAGCCGAGCTCCTTGATGTGGAGCTCGTAGCGGGCCTTCATGGTCGAGGCGAGGACCTGGCCGCGGCACTTGAGCTGGGAGGCGACGCCGGGGACGGGCTCGTGCCAGACCTTGCCCTTCTCCCCCACCCAGCCCATGCGCATCAATTGGACGCGGAGCGTGTGCAGACAGCACTCGTACATCAAGGTGCCGGGCATCACGTTGTCGTCCTTGAAATGACAGACCAAATGCCAATCATCCGGATGGATATCCATCTCGCCGACGGCGCGACCGAGGCCGTAGCGGCCTCCCTTGGGGTCCAGTTCGAGGATCCGGTCGACGAGCTTCATGCGGCCGCCCGGGAGAGTATCGGGAACGAACGGCAGGGACGCGAATGACGGACCGAACGCCGTCTTCAAATCTCCGGCGCGTAGGGCTTCGAATTGACCTTCGGTCAACGACAACTTTTCGTCGAACGGCGCCAGGGGCTTCCAATCAGACGGCAATTTACCTGGGACCGGCAGCTTCTCGGCGTCGGTGAGAACGATCCCCTTGCCCTTGGCGAGTTCCGCATTGGTGAAGAAGCCGGCGCAGCCTTTGCGCATGGTGAGCAACGGCTTGCCGTCGACGGTCGAATCGTAACGGAAGAAAAAGAGCCAAATATCATCGTGTTGGCCAAAACCATCAATACTTATGTCGTACTTGATGACCTGACCCGGCTTCGGGAGATGATCGTGGAAGGTCACGATGGCGTCGAGGAGGCGGTAGACGGCCTTGCCCTTGGTCTGGGTGTCGATGCCGAGGTATCCGGAAAGGAAGAGATCGGCCTGGCCGGCTTCGACGGCGATGCAGGTGGGGATATGGCCGGAGTCCAAATACCAGCCATTATGAAGCACGTCATGCTCGGTGACGCAGGAGCCGGGCTTCATGGAGTTCGGGGTGCCCGTCACGGACATGATGCGGTCGCACAGCATGAGCGGCTCTTCGGGCAGGCGCACGCGGGTCGGGTAGGCGTCTACGTGGGCGAAGGCTTCGCCGAGGACGGCGCCGATCTTGCCGGAGGCGTACTCGAGGCAGGCTTTGCGGTCCATGAAGACGGGTTTTTTCAACGGCAACGGAAGGGGCGCGGAAACGGGGGCCGGAACGACGGATTGTCCCGAAGCGATACGGATCTGCTGGGCGAGGTTTTGGGATTGGAGCTTGGCGAAGTTCTCCGCGAGCTTGAGGTACATCTGATGGGCTTGCGCCGTCAGCGCGGCCGCGTTGGACAGGCTTCCGGCCGCGGACGGCGCCGCCTGCGGGGAGGCGACTATCCTTAAGGATAGTTCGCGGGGCGCCTGCGGCGCGCGCGGAGAGAAATCATCGCCAGGCAAGGTCGGTTCCGGGAAACGAACGGAAGGGGCGACTCGCACCGGTGCGAGTTTTACAGGCTCCGGACTTGCCGCCTTCGGCGGCGACGGAGGAGTCCAGGACACCTTGGAGGGACGGGAGCCTAAGGATAAGCGAACGTATTGCGCCGGCTGCGCCGGCGTGCCTTGATGACCGGCGCAGAAAGAACGAGCCCCGTACAAAGGCTTGAGATCCACGGGAACGCGTTCGGAGATCAGGAAGGCCAACGTTTTCAAGATACCCGAAACGTCGTCGAGACCTCGGCTGTCGACCGACCTTGCGTTATGGGTCAACGGACCTAAGATCTTGCCGATCATCCTCGTGCACGAGCCCTGGGGCCCCAACTCGATGAACGTGCGTACGCCGTCTTCGTAGGCCGTTTTTATTAATGCCGAAAAATTGACCGAACGGATCGCCTGAGTCGTGATGCTCTCCGCCGCGGACTCGCGCGTGACCTCGTACGCCTTGCCGAAGGCGCCGGAGTAGTACCTGATCCCCTTGGGGGCGCGTGTCGGGAATAGATGCAGATCTCGATACTGCTTCTCCACCAATTTTGCCGCGGGAAAGTGCACAGTCGAAACGCCCTGTAATGGCAGGAAAACGCAGCCCAGCCCTTCGACTAATTTCTCGACCGCCGAACGATACCCGCCCACGACGCACTCGACGGGAGCGTTCACGATCAAGAGCGCGGCGCGCTCGGCGCCTTTGAGGGCCATGTTGACCGCGTCCGCGGGGCGGTCGACCACGCCGAGCACCCAGTCGACTTTTTCATTCGCCGGCAGGCGCCAGAACTGGCGGGCGGCGTCGCAGGGGCCGGCGAGCTCGGAGGTGAAGAGCGAGGACTGCTTCATGCGCCTCAGCATCTCGTCGCGGGCGGTCCAGGCGCGGGTGGCGAACAGCCCCGCGGTCTCGCCCAGGCTGTAGCCGACGACGGCGTTCGGCTGGACGCCGAAGGCGCGCATCAGGTCGCTCGTCACGGTCCCGTGGGCGACGGAGGCGAAGATGAGGGCGTGGTAATCGGCGTTGAGCTCGCTGTCGGCCTTGGCTTCCCAGCCGGGCTCGAAGGCGAGGCGCCAGGGGGCGACGCGCGCCGGCGTCATCTGGTCGCGCAGGTGGCCGTTCTCGGCGTCCTGGCGGCGAAGGACCTCGGGCCACTGCGCGCCGAGGGAGGAGGTCATGCCGAGGTATTGATTGCCGGAGCCGGGGAAGACGAAGGCGAGCTCTCCGCCCAGCGGCGGGCGCGTGGTGAGGAAGGCGCGGTCGGAGGGCAGGGGGCGCTCGGGGTTGTCCTGCAGGGACTCGACGGCCATGCGCGCCGCGGCGAGCAGCTCCTTCCAGTCCCGCGCGACGATGGCGCAGGCGTGCGAGGCCTCCGGCGAGGAGCCGCGCTTGAGCCACCAGCGGCGGGCGAGGGCCTCGATGCCGTCGGCGGGGTCCTGGGCGGCGGCCCAGTCGATCAGGGCGGCGAGCGCGGCGAGCAGGAAGACGGGGTCGGCGGCCTCCACGGCGAACAGGGCCTCGCCGCGGGCGCCCAGCGGCTGGCGGCGCTCGTCCTCGACGAGGATATCGGCGGAATCCCGCTCGAGTCCTTCCAGCACGGCGTGGACGCACCCGCCGTCGACGCCGAGGGAGGTGACGCCCGCGCGGCGCGGACCGTCGGCGCGGTTGCGCAGCCAGAAGGCGGCGCGGCGCGGCGAGTGGAAGCGCTTGGAGGCCGAGGACAGGGGCGCGATCGGATTGACGATGGTCGGCCCGGCCGGAAGGATCTCCTGATAGAGGGACAAGGCGGCCTTGACCAGGCCGGCCAAGCCGGCGGCGGCGCCGGCGTGGCCGATCACGGACTTCGAGGAGGACAGCGCGAGGGGAAGCTCGGCGGCGGCGGTGCCGAAGAACTCGACGGCGGCGGCGGCCTCGCAGCGGTCCTCGCGCGCGTCGCCGGAGCCGTGGCACTCGAGAAGACCGACCGTGCTCGGGTCCACCTTCGCATCGTCGTAGGCGCGGCGAAGGGCCTCGACGCAGGCCTCCGGCGTCGGAACGAACGCGTCGGCCCCCCCGCCGGAGGCGGAGCCCAGCCCTTTGATGACCGCGTAGATCCGGTCGCCGTCGCGCAGGGCGTCGTCGAGGCGCTTGAGCACGACCGTGGCGGCGCCCTCGCCGGGGGTGGAGCCGTCGGC
The DNA here is from genome assembly GCA_023700845.1 of Elusimicrobiota bacterium. Lineage (GTDB taxonomy): Bacteria > Elusimicrobiota > Elusimicrobia > UBA1565 > UBA9628 > GWA2-66-18. Next base: position 15,442 of record JAMPYD010000006.1, read on the forward strand.
GGAGGCGTCGAACGGGCGCGGGCGGCCGCCGGCGGAGAACGGCTTGAGCGCGTGCGCGCCGGCCAAAGCGCGGGCCTCGCCCGATATATCGACGGCGCTGCTGAGCGCCGTGTCTACCTCGCCGCGCTGCAGGGCGCGCACGGCCGCCTCGAGCGCCTTGAGGCCGGAGTTCTCCTCGGCGGAGACGGTGAAGCTCGGGCCGCCGAGGCGGAACTCGCGCGCGACGCGGCTGGCGGCGACGCTCGCCAGGCCGCCCATCACGCGGTTCGCGGTGAGGGCGGGGCCGCAGGCGTCTCTCAGCGCGGAGAGCCAGGAGGAACGATCGGCGGAGGACAGCGACCAGCCCTTGGACTTCGCCCAGGCGTCGGCCGAGCTATCGAGGGACCAGCGCAGGTCGTAGTGCGTGATGGCAAGGTCGAAGGCGACGCCGAGGAAAACGCCGACGCGGTCGCGGCCTTCTTCGGACAGCTTGGCATCGGCGATCGCCGCCGCGGCGCTCTGAAGCGCCAGGAGCTGCTGCGGCAGCATCTCCTCCATCTCTTTGGGAGGGATCCGGAATGAAGCCGCATCCGAGCCGGCCTCGCGCAGATACCGGCCCTTGAAGCCGGCCGGGGCGTCGATGCCATGCCAACGGTCCTCGGCGTACGAGCTTTCTTGTTCGACGCCGGACAAAACGGCTTCTTGGTACGAACGAAGATTGTCGAGGGTCCCGAAGCGAGCGTCCATTCCGACGATCGCGACGGGAACGGAAGACGGAACGGCACGGCGAACGGATGGAGAGCTCTTCGACGGCGCCTTACGACGCTCCGGAGCCTCTTCGACGAGAAGATGAGCATTGATCCCGCCGAAGCCGAACGCCGATAGCGCGGCGCGGCGCGGAGTCTTCGCGTCACGACGAGTCCACGGCGCCGCTTCGGACTGAACCTTGAAAGGACTCTCAGGCAGACCGGCGCTCGGATTCGCTTCCCTGAAATTGGCGTTCGGGGGAAGCGTTTCGTTTTCGAACGCTAAAAGGACCTTCATCAGACCGGCGGAGCCGGCGGCGGTCAGGAGATGGCCGATGTTCGATTTGACCGACCCTAAGGAGCACTGTCCCTTGGTCCAACCCCTCTCTCCCCACAACGCTTTCAAGCTCGCGACCTCGATCGGATCGCCCGTGGGAGTCCCCGTCGCGTGGCACTCGATGAAATCGATCTGCGACGGCGAAAGCCCCGATTCCAGATAGGCCGCGCGCATCGCGCGCAATTGGCCGACGGTGTTCGGCGCCAGCAGGCTGCCCCCCACGTCGTTGGAAAGGCCGCCCGCGAGCAGGACTCCGCGGATGCGGTCGCCGTCGCGCTGCGCGTCCGACAACCGCTTCAAGACGAAAAGCCCGGCGCCTTCGCCGACCACCAGGCCGTCGGCGGCGGCGTCGAACGGCGACGGGATGCCCGACGGCGACAGGGCCCGAAGCTGAGAGAAACCCATCTGCGTGTAAAGCGACTGCGGACGCGCCATTCCTCCGGCGAGCATCGCGTCGGCGCGGCCGGCGCGCAGCTCCTCCATCGCGAACTTCAGAGCGTAGAGCGACGAGGCGCAGGCGGCGTCGAGCGTCCACGAGCCGCCGCCGAGGCCGAAGGCCTTGGTCAGCACGCCGCCGGGCAGGCCGGCGACGAAGCGGTTGGCGGGATTGACGCGCGTCGAGGGCTGCCGCGGCGCGAGGCCCAGCGCGTCGCGCTCGAAGGCGGGCAGGAGCAGTTCGCGCGACCAGGCGGAGGCGCCGTCGGTGGGCAGGACGAGCTGCCCCAGGACGACGCCCGTGCGGGACCTGTCGGCGGCGGTCAGCTTCGCGCCGGCGAGCGCCTCACGGGCGGCATGGAGCGCCAGGTGGAACGCCGGATCGAGCGACGAGGCCCACCCCGGGTCGAGCGCCAGGCCCGCGGGGTCGAAGACGAAGTCGGAGAC
>JAMPYD010000330.1 GCA_023700845.1 Elusimicrobiota bacterium
CGCGGAGCCGGTCGCCGAAACCGCGGTTAAGTGCCCAACGCCGGGCGCGGCGAGGATCGTTGAGTATTCTCCCCAGCGCGTCCGAATCGAAGCGGATGCGAGATGCCCCGGCTGGCTTGTGTTGGCCGATGCCTATGATCCGGACTGGAGAGTTCGGCTTAACGGCGCGCCGGTGAAAATTCATCGCGGCAATTTCATCCAACGGGCCGTGCAGATTCCGGCGGGGCCTTCCTCGATCGAGTTCGACTACCGTCCGCGCTTCCTGCTCGCGGCGGCCTGGGTTTCGGCGTTCGCGTGGATCCTCGCCCTGGGACTGTTCGGGCGTTGGGCGTTTACCATCGCGCGGCGAAGCTGAAGGAGCTTCTGGCGCTGCTCGTCGGCGAAGTCGTCTACGACGCTCAGAAGTCAAAAATCAAACTGACCCTGCGCCCTCTTCCGGACCTGGGATTCCAGGTTGAAGGCGACAAGGTCAGTTTTGACGAGCGTCTGAAATCTCTCCGGGTCTAGGACTCGAACCTAGAACCTTGCCGTTAACAGCGGCCTGCTCCACCATTGAGCTAACCCGGATCGAGGGACAGTATAGCAAAGGTCCCCTTCCGATTCCATTGGGGTTTACCGTCAATTAACCGTCATGGCCTTGACGCAGGGCCGCTATCCTTATATCCTCCCCCGGTATGGCTGATACGATCGATCTTCCGACCCTTCTGGCGGACGTGGTCTCGCGCGGAGGCTCCGACCTCCACCTGATCCACGGCATCCCCCCGATCGCGCGCATCGCCGGCGAGATCGGCGCCCTGCCCTACCCCGCGATGACGTCCGACTCGATCCTCAAGATCGTCGACCCGTACATCCAGGAGTTCCACCGCGGGACCTTCAAGACGGAGATGCGGATCAATTTTTCCCATACGATCGCCGAGGTGGGGCGCTTCCGCTTCAACCTGTACATGGCGACGGGCACGGCGGGCGCGACGATCCGCGTCATCCCGACCAAGACCTATCCGCTCTCCTCGCTTGGCCTTCCTCCGATCGTCGGCAACCTCGCCCACAAGAAGTCGGGCATCATCTTCGTGACCGGCTCGACGGGCTCCGGCAAGAGCACGACGATGGCGGCCATGCTCGAGTGGGTCAACCAGACCGGGAAGCCGGGCAAGGTCATCACGATCGAGGACCCGATCGAAAGCCTCTTCAAGCCCTGCCGCTCGATCTTCGTCCAGCGCGAGGTCGGCGTGGACACCCCCACGTTCGACAAGGGCATCCTCGATTCGCTGCGCCAGGATCCGGACATCATCTGCGTCGGCGAGATGCGCGACGCCGAGTCCATCCGCGCGGCCCTGCTCGCCGCCGAGACGGGCCACCTCGTCGTGACCACCTTGCACACGCGCGACGCCTCGAAGACCGCCCAGCGCATCCTGAGCGCGGTCCCGAACGCCGACCAGGACAACCTCCGCGAGCAGCTCGCGATGACGCTCGAGGCCGTGATCTCCCAGGAGCTCCTCCCGCGCGCCGACGGCAAGGGCCTCGTGCTCGCCTGCGAGATCCTGATCGCGACCTCGGCGGTGCGCCAGCTCATCCGCGAGAACAAGCTCGAGGCGATCAACGACGCGATTCAGGCCGGCGGGCAGGTCGGCATGGTCTCCAAGGACAGCTTCATCAAGAACCTGTACTCGAAGAAGATGATCACGAAGGAGGTCGCCCTGGAGCACATGCGCAACCCCGACCTCCTCAACCGCTGAGGATGCCCTCCGCGAATCCGGCGCGCAAGGCGCCGAGCGACGGCGAGGCCGCGGTCGTCGCGCGGTCGCTGCGCCTCGAGACCTTCTTCCCCGAGTTCACCGGCGAGCTGTGCGCCAAGATCTTCCCCCGCAGCGGCGTCTGCGCCTACGCCGCGGACGAGGTCGTCATCGAGCAGGGCGAGTCCGGCCGCGACCTGTTCGTCCTGCTCGACGGGGCGGTCTCGGTGACGATCAGCATGGGCTCGGCGGGAGCCGAGGTCGCCACTTTGGGCGAGGCCGCGCTCCTGGGCGAGGTGGCGCTGCTCCGGGACGGCCTGCGCACGGCGTCGGCGCGGGCGATCGTCCCGACGCGCGCCTTCCGGCTGATGTTCGAGGACATGGGCTACATCCTGCAGAACAACCCCGAGCTGGCCGCCCATCTCCAGGGGCTCGCGAAGGAGAGGACGGCGTGAAGGCGCTGCTGCTGGCCTTGCTCCTCGCTCCGGCGGCGCGCGCCTCGGAGACGCCCTCCGAGTGCCCGAAGGGCACCCACCGCGCGCTGACGAACAACCCCTATCAGCCGTTCGAGTGCGTCAAGGAGGACGTCAAGAAGGGCTTCGACGCGGTCTCCGGCCCGAAGGGCTTCAAGGTGCGGCCGAAATGCCCGCGCGGCACGCGCGCGGCGGTCTCGACGGACGGCCTGCAGCAGTACCGCTGCGTGCGCGTGCTGGCCGGGGAGACCGATCCGGACCTCGCGCCGATCTCGAGCGACGAGGAGGCCCCTGCGCTGGAGGCGGGCCAGGTCGACGACGATCCCCTGACGCGCGGCTGCCCCCCCGGCAAGCGCAAGGTCCGCACGAACAATCCCCTGAACCCCTTCCAGTGCGTGGCCCAGTCCTCCCGCATCCGCGTGATCAGCGAGGACGCCTACCGGCGCTACTCGGTGCCCGCCGAGATGTCCTTCGAGTATCCGCGCATGCTTCAGCCGCGCGACGCGTGGAAGGACGAGGTGCCGACGCTGTCGTTCACGCTCGACGACGGCTCCCCGGGCAAGCCCGTGATGATCACCATCACGAAGGTGGAGCCCTCCCAGCCGACCTTCATCGACATCGACGCGGCGGCCCACAAGGACAAGGAGTGGCAGGGCGCCAAGGACGGCGGGCTCGTGCCGGTGGCCGGGGTCAAGGCGCGCGTCACCTTCGTCTCGGGCGAGTCGAAGACCGCCTACATCCCCCTGGCCAACGACGCCTATTACGCCGTCGTCTACAGCGCCCCGGTGGAATCCTACGACCTCTATCTCGGCGCGTTCAACCGCCTGCTGAAGACGATGAAGCTGACCCGGAGGAGCAAGTGACGAGCGGCGCCGTCTCCGCGCGCGACGAGGGTGCGGTCCGCGTCGTCGTCCTGACCCGGGCGCCGGGGAACACGCTCGGCCTCGCGGTGCTCGCCGACCTCCAGGCCGCGATCGAGGGCGCCGCGGGCGACCCTCGCGTGCGGGCCGTCGTGCTGGCCTCCGGGCTGCCGAAGTATTTCTCCAGCGGCCTGGACCTCGCCGAAATCATGGCCCTGCCCGAGGCCGACCGCCCCCGGGCGTTCGAGGCCCTGCTCCGCTGCTACCGCGCCCTGCTCTGCGCCCCGAAGCCGGTGGTCGGGTCCCTGAGCGGCGCCGCGATCCTCGGCGGCTGGATCCTCGCGATGGGCTGCGACTGGCGCGTCATGGCGGAGGAGTCGGGCAAGACCGCGCTGTCGGAGATCCGCCTCGGCCTGACGCCGACGCCCGCGCTCGTGACGCGGCTGTCCGCGCTGGCGATCGATCCCCGCGTCGTCAAGGAGCTGGTCCTGCGCGGCAAGACCCTGCGCGCCGCCGAGGCCCTCGCGGCCGGGC
>JAMPYD010000331.1 GCA_023700845.1 Elusimicrobiota bacterium
CGCCGGTCTCGGGACCCGGATCTGGGTCCACTGCTGGCGCGGGGCCGCCTACCTCAAGCTCGGCGAGCGCGGCAAGGCCCTGGCGGACCTCGACGCGGCGATCGAGGCGGATCCGCAGGACCTCGAGGCGTACGTGTGGCGCGGGGAAGCCTACCGGCTCATGGGGCGAAACGCCGAGGCCCTGCGCGACCTCGACCGCGCGGTCGCGCTGGACCCCAAATACGTCTGGGCCTACGTCAACCGCGCCCTGGCGCGGGGCGCCATGGGCGACGCGAAGGGCATGGCGGCCGACGTCGCGATGATCCCGGACGACGTCGTCGCGGCCGTGCGCGGGCCGAAGCAGACGCGCGTATTCCTGGAGAAGGCCCTCGAGCGGGCCGGGGGCATACGCCGCCCGGAGCATTATTTCAACGCGATCTGGATGCGCCGCGGCGGGACCTGCGCGCCGCGCTCGCGTCCTCCCGAGGCGGCGGCCAAAGCGCTGCGAAAGGCCGGCGGCCCGCGGCTCGACGAGGCCCTGCGCGAGTGGCCGGACGTGTTTTCGGAGCTGCTGTGCGCGCGCAAATACCGCGAGGCGTTCCGCCTCGGCGACGCGATGCTCGAGAAGTCCGCGGCGCTGGCCTCCGCCAACGGCTTCCTGTGGCCGTGGTGGTCCGGGGTGTCCTCCCGCGGCTCCGCACGGAAGATGAAGTTCTGCGCCCAGGAGCTCGGGCGCCTGCGCCGGGCCGCGAGGACCGGCGGCTTTCCGGGCTGGTTCGCCTATTGCCGCGGGGTGCTCCTGATCGGCCTGGGCCGGGACGAGGAGGCGATGGCCGAGTACGAGCGCGTCAAGCGCCTGCCCGCGGCGCGCTACGCCTTGATGCACCACCCCTTCGTGATGAACCGCCTCCTGGCGGGCGACGTCGAGCGGACGATCGACGCCTGCCGCGGCCTGCTCGAGCACGCGCCCGACTACTGGTGGTTCCAGTGCCGGCTGGCCGAGGCTTACATGGCCCGCGGCGACGTCGCGAAAGGCCTGCGCGAGTTCGAGCGCGCCGCCGCGCGCGCCGCCGGCGCGTGGGCGCGCCGGTCGATCCTGACGTGGCACGGCGCGGCCCTGCTGTGGGCGGGGGAGTACCGCCGCGCCCTGGCCAAGCTCGACGAGGCCGCCGGTCTCGGGACCCGGATCTGGGTCCACTGCTGGCGCGGGGCCGCCTACCTCAAGCTCGGCGAGCGCGGCAAAGCCCTGGCGGACCTCGACGCGGCGATCGAGGCGGACCCGCAGGACCTCGAGGCTTACGTGTGGCGCGGGGAGGCCCGCCGTCTCATGGGACGAAACGCCGAGGCCCTGCGCGACCTCGACCGCGCGATCGCGCTGGACCCCAAATACACCTGGGCCTACGTCAACCGGGCCCTGGCGCGGGGCGCCTCGGGCGACGCGAAGGGCATGGCGGCCGACGTCGCGATGATCCCGGACGACGTCGTCGCCGCCGTGCGCGGGCCGAAGGAGACGCGCGTTATCCTGGAAAAAGCCCTCGAGCGGGCCAAAGGCATACGCCGCCCGGAGCGCTATCTCGACGCGATGTGGAGGTCCCATGGTTGAGGGTCCTTTCTCCGAGGTCGAGGCCTTGCTCCGCGCCGGGCGGGTCAAGGAGGCGGCGAGCGCCTTGAAGCGCTCCGCCGCGGCGGGCGCCGCCCCTTGGGAGATGCTGATCTGGATGGGGCGCATCGAGGAGAAAAGCGGGCGCCTGGAGCGCGCGGAGCGGACCTATCGCAAGGCGGCGGAGGCCGATCCGAAGGCCGCGCCCGAACTGCTCCGCCTGCTGGAGGAGCCGAAGTACGTCGACTACCGGAGGGCGCTTCTCGCGGAAACCCTCCGGACCGGAGACGGGCTCGAGCCGCTCGAGGCGTCGATCCGCGCCTCCCTCCGCGGCGAGGCGCCGGGTCCCGGCGCGCGGACCTTGCCGGTGGAGATGCTGCTTCAGCTCATCGACGGGGGGCGCTACGCTCCGGAGACCGAGCGCGCGCTGCTCGACGGCGTCGCTCGGGCCGGGGCCGGGGACAAGCTCTCGACCGAGTGGCCGCAGATCTTCTCGGCCCTGATGTGCGCCCGGCTCTATCCCCAGGCCTTCCGGCTCGGGGAGGCGGTCCTCGACGCGCACGGCCGTTTCGAGTCGCCCGGCCAGCTGATGTGGCCGTGGTGGCGCATGATCCGCCGGGCGGTGGCGGAGGACCGCTTCGTCGCCCTCGAGCTCGGCCGCATGCGCGCGGCGGGCGAGAGCGGGGAGTTCCCGCACTGGTACGCCTACTACCGCGCCATCCTCCTGAGCGACCAGGGCCGCAACGGGGACGCGATGGCCGAGTACGAGAAGCTCAAGCCGCTGGACTCGGACCGATACTCGTGGATGTGGCAGTCCTTCGTGCTGGTCAAGCTCGGCGAAATGGATTTCGACGGCGCCATCGCGATCAGCCGGGACATCCTGAGCCGCGCGCCCTCCCACTGGTGGGTCCGCTGCCGGATGGCCGAGGCCTATCTGGCCCGCGGCGACGCGGAGCGGGGCCTGCGCGAATTCGAGGAGGCCGGGCGCACCTGCGGCCCGGGGCTCAAGGGCGAGGTCCTGACCTGGCACGGCGAGGTCCTCCTGTGGCTCGGCGACTACGCGGGCGCCCTCGAGAAGCTCGACGCGGCGGTCGCGCTGGGCGCCAAGACCTTCGTCTTCGGCTGGCGCGGGGCGGCGCGCATGAAGCTCGGGGACCGGGAGGGGGCGCTCGCGGACCTCGACCGGGCCGTGGCCCTCGATCCCAAGGACTTCGAGGCGCGCGGCTGGCGCGCCGAGGCCCGCCGGCTCATGGGCCGCGACGCCGAGGCCCTCCTCGACGTCGAGCACGTCATCGGGCACGGGCCCAAGAACTTCTGGGCGCACATCAACCGCGCCCTGCTGCGCGACGCCGCCGGCGACGCGCGCGGGATGGCGGAGGATTTCGCCGAGGCCCCCGAGGCGCTGATCGCCCTCGTCGAGAAGAGGCTCAAGATGAAGAAGGGCCGCCGGACCCGCGCGCGGATGCGGGCGATCCTGACCGCCGGGCTCGACTGGGCCAAAGGGGTCCGGCGCTGGGAAAATTTCGTCCAACCCATATGGATGGAGCGACCGACATGACGACGTCCGAACACACGCTTTTCCTCGTGCCCTGGCACATCGGCAACAGGCTCGACATCACGGTCAACGCGGCGCGCGTCGCGCGCGAGCTGCGCGTCTTCCTCGCCGAGGAGCCGGAGCTCACCCGCCGCCAGTTCGAGGGCGACCTCGGGGTCGACTGCAAGGGGAAGGAATTCCTGCTCATCCCCGAGAAGGAGGACCCCCGGTTCCTGAAGGAGGTCCTCGCCAGGCTCGCGGCGCAGGACGTCGCGCTGATCTGCTCGGGCGGCATCCCCTGCTTCATCGATCCCGGCGCCTGGCTCGTCAGGAGCCTGCGCGCGCGCGAGGTGCCGGTCCGGGCGCTGGCCGGCGCGTCGATCCTGTCGACGATGCTGTCGCTGAGCGGGATGGACTGGACGGGGACGCACAACCGCGGGACCTTCATCGTCTACCTCGCCTCGGGCCCGAA
>JAMPYD010000332.1 GCA_023700845.1 Elusimicrobiota bacterium
CCTCCTCAAGCTCCCGATCCCGATCAAGGAGATCGAGAAGGCGATCATCGAGACCGTCCGCCTCAACGGCCTCAAGGACGCCTACATCCGCCTCGTCGTGACCCGCGGCGTCGGCGACCTCGGCCTCGACATGCGCAAGTGCAAGGACGGCGCCACGCTCTTCATCATCGCCGACCGCATCGAGCTGTACCCCGAGGAGTTCTACGAGAAGGGCCTCACCGTCATCACCTCGACCATCAGGCAGAAGGGCCTGGACCAGGTGACCCCCGGCGTCAAGTCGCTCAATTACCTCGCGAACATCCTCGCGCGGGCCGAGGCGACCGCCGCCGGAGCCCAGGAAGCCATCCTGCTCAACGCGACCGGCCATGTCTCCGAGTGCTCGGGCGACAACATCTTCTACATCAAGGACGGCAAGATCTTCACCCCGCCGACCTCCGCCGGCATCCTCGTGGGCGTGACGCGCAACGTCGTCATGGAGCTGTGTGAGAAAAAGCTGGGCGTGAAAGTGATCGAGCGGAACTTCCCCCGCTACGACCTGTACGGCGCCGACGAGGTGTTCCTGACCGGCACCGGCGCCGAGGTCATCGCCGCCGTCAAGATCGACGGCCGCGTCATCGGCAAGGGCGTGGCGGGTGGGACGACGAAGACCTTGATCAAGCACTTCCGCGACTACGCGAACTCGGCCGCGGCCGGCACGCCGGTGTACGAAGCCGTCAAGGCCAAGTAGCTCCGCGTGAAGCTCGTCAGCTGGAACGTCAACGGCGTCCGCGCCGCGTGGAAGAAGGGCTTCGGTGACTGGTTCAAGACGGAGAAGGCGGATGTCGTCTGCCTGCAGGAGACCAAGGCCCAGCCTGACCAGCTCGCGCCCGAGATGATCAACCCGCTCGGCTATCACGGCGAGTTCCACTGGGGAGAGAAGAAGGGCTACTCCGGCGTGGCCACCTTCTCGAAATCCGCGCCGGCGCTCGTCGAGCGCGGCTTCGGCCTCAAGGAGTTCGACAACGAGGGCCGGGTGCTGGCCACGAAGCACGGCGACATCACGCTCTTCAACATCTATTTCCCCAACGGCAAGGCCCGGGAAGAGCGCCTGAAGTTCAAGATGGACTTCTACGAGGCGTTCCTTAAAGACGTCATCCCCCGCTACCGCAAGCGCGGCGACGACAAGATCGTGATCTGCGGCGACGTGAACACCGCGCACAAGGAGATCGACCTCGCCCGCCCCAAGGAGAACCGAAAGATCTCCGGCTTCCTGCCCCAGGAGTGCGAGTGGATGGACCGGCTGCTCGCCGACGGCTTCGTCGACACCTTCCGAGAGTTCGAGACGGGGCCCGAGCATTACTCGTGGTGGGACCAGCAGTCCCGCGCGCGCGACCGCAACGTGGGCTGGCGCATCGACTACTTCTTCGTCTCGAAGAACCTGCGCCCGCGCCTCAAGGGCGCGTTCATCCAGGCCCAGACGATGGGCTCCGACCACTGCCCGGTCGGGATCGAACTGGCCTAGCCGGACGTAGGCCCAACGCCGCGCCGTTTTCTCCCCTTAGGTCCCGCGCGCCGTCTCTCCGCGCGCGGTAGCATGGGGGCATGACGCGTCCCCTCGCGATGCTCCTCGTCGTCTTCTCCCTCTGCGCGCCGGCCCGTTACGCCGCCGCGGCCTCGGCCGAGCCGAGCGCCGACCTCAGCGACACCTTCCGCAGCCTCTGGGACCGCTTCCGGGGCCGCAAGCCGCCGTCCCAGATCCCCGCCGGCGACGGCGGGAACCTCGGCCGCCTCGTCTCGTGGAACGTGCAGACCCTCGGCAAGAAGGCCTCCAAGGCCAAGAAGGACGCCCTGCGCCTCGGCCTCGGCCGGGCCCTGGCCGGCGCGGGGACGATGATCCTCGCCGCGCAGGAGGTCGCCAACGACAAGGGCGCGGAGACGCTGTCCCGCCAGCTTCCGGGCGAGGGGCGGGGCTGGACGATGAGCTTCGAGGACACCTCGGACTCGATGAACAACGCGATCTTCACGGGCCCCGGCGTGAGCGTGAACTGCTCCGGGAACCTGAACCTCGAGGGCGTGCGCCATCCGCCGCACATGGCCCACGTCACGGCCGGCGACGCCGACTTCACCGTGCTGAGCGTGCACCTGAGCTACGCGAAGGGCGACGCTTCGGCCTCGGTCGCCGAGCTCAAGATCATCATGGACTGGGTGCGCGCTCAGGCGGGCCGGCCGGGCGCCGATCCCGACTTCATCGTCGCCGGGGACTTCAACCTTCCCACGGGACGGGGCAAGGAGTTCAGCGTGCGCTCCGCCGACCGGTCCTGGGGGCCGATCGAGGACAGCCTCGGGCCCGGCTTCACCGCGCTCGTCGACGAGCCCACCTCGCGCCACGGCCGCGAGGGCGCGGCCAACAACTACGACCACTTCCTCGTCAGCGACGATTTCCTGGACGAGGAGCTCGTCGTCGCGGGCGCCGTCAGCACCGCCGAGGTCGCCCTGGCCGAGCGCGAGGCGGGCGCGCGCGCCTCGGACCATTTCCCGATCGCGCTGACCTTCCGAAAGTCGGGCGCGGACGCGGGCGGCAAGGCCGTCGCCCTCGACGGCGCCTCCGTCTGCCGCTGAGTCAGCGGACGATCAAAGCGCCCGTCAGGCGCCGCCAGAGCCGGCGCAGGAAGCCCTTCACCGTCCGCTCCCCGTCCCGCTCCACGACCGTGTCCGACAGCGGGATCGCCCGCGGGGACGGCGCCCGGCCGAACAGCGCGCCGAGGCGGTCCAGCCGCCCGAGCCCGACGAGGCGCTTGACCGAGCGCCCGAAGGCGATCGTCCCGAGCGCGGACTCCCCGCCCGCGCCGTCGGACAGGAAGCCCTCGACGAGGAGCTCCTTGTCCTTGCGGAAATCGAAGAGGCGCCGCAGCGGCAAGCGGCCCTTGTTCTCGGCCTCGAGCCGCGCGCGCCAGGCCGCGGCGACGTCCGCGGGGATCGGCGTCCCGGACAGGAGCTCGTCCAGCGCCGGCGTCCAGACGGCCGCGTCCACGGCGCCGTCGTACTTCATCACGAGGCGCACGCCGCGGCCGGCGAGATCGCTGACCGGGATCGGGGCGCCGAATTCCGCGATCGTCCCGGGCAAGGGGCCGGTCGCGTCCATGAACACGAGGCCGGTGTTCTCCTTGCTTCGGGCGAGCATGCCCGAGAAGCGCGCCTGGCCCGTCGTGAGCACGCGGATGCGCGTCACGCCCGGCGTGTCGGCGAGGCGCTTCAGCGTCGAGAGCTTGCGCCACCAGTAGCGCAGGTTCAGGTCCGCCACGCTCTCCGCGGTGAGCGACCCGGGCGCCTTGAGCGCGTCGAACGCCAGCATCGCCGCGACCGCCGCGGGCGAGCCCGTCGCGTGCCAGGTCACCGCCGCCTTCACGAGCGCGAACGCCGCCTCGAGCGCGTAGTAGACGAAGCGCGCCGCGGGCCCCAGCTCGACCGTCGCGTGCAGCGGCTTGGAGAGAAGATGGACGCGCGGGCCGGAGGCCGGCTCCCGGGCCGGGCGGGCCTCGAAGGGCCTGAGCGCGATCTCCGGGGCGGACAGGGCGCCGGCCGTCAGGGCGGGGGTCCCCGCG
>JAMPYD010000333.1 GCA_023700845.1 Elusimicrobiota bacterium
GCGACGCGCCGGAGAGCGCCCCGGTCAACGACGGCGCGGGAAGCTCGAGGCGGAGGACGGCGGCGGAGCCCGCGCCGCCGGGCACGCCCGCGCGCGCGGCCGGGCCGACGATGGTCTGCGCGCACGCCTCGTGGAAGCGCCCTCCGGGGGTCGCCAGGAGGAGAGCGGCGGTCAGCGCGGCCGAGAGCAGGCGTCTCATCATCGTGGGACAGCGTACCACGGCTCCCCTTCGGCCTCCTAGGGTCCTTCGGTCGCCGCGGGCCAGGGTCTTTAGACCCAACGTCCGCGTCGAATTATCTTCACCCTCCCTTTATAGACCGCTCCGGAGGGACGGTTTATAATGCGCCCAAGGGTTCAAGGAGGGCTCATGAAGAGCAGCATCGTCCGAAACGCGTGCGGCGCCAGCCTGGGGCTGATGACCATCCTCATCTGGGCGTCGGCCGAGGAAAGGCCCGCCGCCGCTCCGCCGCAGCGGGCCCCGGCGCACGCCGCCCCGGCGCGGGCCCGGCCGGGCCCGTCTCCCGAGTCGATCATCAAGCGCTGGCCCGCCCGCCCGCGGGCCGCGGCGGCCCTCCTGCTCGAGAAGTACGGCCGCCCGGATCAGTTCGACGCGAATTCCCTGGCTTGGTTCGGCAACGGGGAGTGGAAGCGGACCGTCGTCCGCCGGCGCGCCAAGGACTTCCTGGAGCAGACCGTGGGGTACCTGCCCCCGCACGATAAGCTCGAGGAGCTGCAGCGGTTCCATCCGAAGCTCGACGCGAGCCCCGTCGCCGGCGAGCTGACTTTCGCCTCGGAGAGCGAGGAGAGCAACCGGCTGGCGCTGAACCTCGCCGACGAGGTCGCCACCGGCAAGCGCGGAGCCGAGGAGGCGCGCGCCGCCTTCCTCAAGACCTCGCGCCTCGCGCTGTCCGGGCGGAGCTCTCCCTACCGCGAGCGGCTGCAGTTCGAGCCGGACAACACGCGCGTGATGATCCCGACGGGCGCCGACCGGTGAGCCCGGGGGGCGCGCTCCTCCTGCTCGCGCTCGCCGGCGCGGCCCGGGGTCAGGAGGCCGCCGCGCCGGCGCTTCCGCTGGTCCTGATCATGACCCCGCCGCCCGACGCGGTCGTCTCCGGCACCACGACGGTCTCGGCCAACGCGAGCGCCGGGGCCGGCGTCGAGAGCGTGCGCTTCCTGCTCGACGGCGTGGAGCTCGCGCCGCCGCTGACCGCGCCGCCTTACACCGTCGTATGGAACACGACCGCGTCGGGCGAAGGGACGCACGCGTTGGCGGCCGTCGCGCGCGACGCCTCCGGCCGCGAGGCGACCTCGCGCATCGTGCGCGTGACCACGGACAACGTCCCGCCCGTCATCGCCGAGGTATCCTCCGTCGGCGCCGGCGCCGACGGAGCCTATATACGGTGGACCACCTCGGAGCCGGCGGACTCCCAGGTCGAGTACGGGATGACCGAGGAGTACGGGGAGTCGACGCCGCTCAGCGCGTCCAAGGTGCTCGAGCGCGGCGTCGCCCTGACCGGGCTCGCCTCCGAGGCCCTGTACCACTATCGCGTCCGCTCCCGGGACGCCGCGGGCCACCCGGCCGTCTCCGCCGATTTCGTCTTCGCGACGGCCGAGCCCCCTCCGTCCGGCGCCGCCGCGGCCCAAGCGGCCGCCGCGGCCGCGCCCGCGGTCGCCAAGGCGCCGCAGAAGTTCCTCACTCCCGCCTTGGCGGACGGCATCAACGACGAGGCCGTCTTCGGGCCGGATGCGCGGGAGGTGAGCATCGTCGACGTCCGCGGCCGCCGGGTGTTCCGCGAGACGTCCTCCGGCGCGCCGGTGAAGTGGGACGGCAAGGACTCCACGGGGAAGGTCGTCCCGTCGGGGGCGTACATCGCGGTCATCACGACCCAGGCGGGCAAGCGCGTCTACCAGACTTTCGCCGTCGTCAAATGATGAGAGGTGCTCCCATGTCTCCACGTCTGCGCGCCGTCCGAGCCTTCGCCGTCGCGGCCTCGCTAGGGCTGGGCGCGCCGCCGCGGGCGGGAGCGCAATGCCTCACGGCCGGGCCGGCCTGGAGGAACACGCCCTTCGACTCCCAGGCCGCCCCCTTCGGCGCGACGTTCGACGCGACCCCCGGCGGAGCGAGGATCGACGGCGTGACCGGGCTCTCGCTCGGCGCCGCCGCGGACTATAAGCAGCTCGCGGCGATCGTGCGCTTCAACAACGCCGGCCTCATCGACGCGCGCAACGGCGGGGTCTACGCCGCCGACGCGCGCGTCCCCTACACGGCGGGCTCGATGTACCGGTTCCGCCTCGCCGTGGACCCCGTCGCCCATCGCTACTCGGTGTACGTCACGCCGCCCGGGGCGGCGGAGCGCCTGCTGGGGATGAACTACGCGTTCCGCGCGGAGCAGGCGCTCGCCGCCTCCTTGAACAGCTGGGCGCTGCAGGCCGGCGCCGGCGCTCATCAGGTGTGCCGCTTCGCCCTGACGGCAGCGCCCTCCGGTCCGGACGCCGTCCCGCCCGCCGTGGCCCTCACGTCCCCCGCCCATGGCGCGGTCCTCTCCGGCGAGGCGACGGTCTCGGCCGAGGCCACCGACGCCGTCGCCGTCGCCGGGGTGCAGTTCCTGCTCGACGGCGCGAACCTCAACGCCGAGGACGCGCAGGCGCCCTACCGGACGGCCTGGAACACGGCCGCCTCGGCCGACGGCGCGCACCTGCTCGCCGCCGTGGCGCGCGACGCGGCCGGGAACAGGGCGACGAGCGCGCCCGTGACGGTCTCGGTCAAGAACGCCCCCTCGGCGGCCTGCCTCGCCTCCTCGCCCGCCTGGCGCAGCACCCCTTTCCCCGTCCAAAGCGGCCCGTTCGAGGCGGCCTTCACCGCCATCCCGGCGGAATCCCGGATCGACGCGATCGTCGGCCTCTCCCGGGGACCTGCGACGCGCTACTCGGACCTCGCCGCGATCGTGCGCTTCAACAACACCGGCTACATAGACGCCCGCAACGGCGGCGCCTACGGAGCCGATTCCTCCTTTCCGTACACCGCCGGGGCGAGCTACCGCTTCCGGCTCGCCGTGGATCCCGCCGCCGGCGTCTACTCGGCGTACGTGACGCCGCCGGGCTCCCCGGAGCGGACCTTGGCCTCGCGGTACGCCTTCCGCGCCGAGCAGTCGGCCGTCGCGCGCCTCGACAGCTGGGCGCTCCAGTCCGGCGCCGGCAGCCACCGGGTCTGCGCCTTCGCCGCGGTCCCGGCCCCGGCCGGGCCGGCGCTCGACGCCTCGGCCCCGACGGTCGCCTTCACCGCCCCCGCGGCGAGCGCGACCGTCTCCGGCTCCGTGACCTTGGCCGTCAAGGCCTCCGACGACGCCGGCGTGGCGGGCGTGCAGTTCCGCGTGGACGGCGTCGACCTGGGAGCGGAGCTGCGCCAGCCGCCCTTCTCCATGGCGTGGGACTCGACCTCCGCCCCCAACGGCGCCCATAGGCTGACGGCCACCGCCCGGGACGCGGCGGGCAACCGGACGAGCGCGTCCATCGGCGTCGTCGCCGCCAACGCGACGAGCCCGGCCGGCGCCGACCGGTTCGGCGTCAAATACCTCTA
>JAMPYD010000334.1 GCA_023700845.1 Elusimicrobiota bacterium
AATTCAAGATTTATCCGAAAAATTGGGAAAAACCCTACCGCGATTGGCTCGTCAACATCAAAGATTGGTGCGTGTCCCGCCAGATCTGGTGGGGCCACCGCATTCCGGTCTGGTACAAGGACGGCGAGAAGCCGGTCGTCAGCCTGGAGTCGCCCGGCGCGGGCTGGACCCAGGACCCCGACGTGCTCGACACGTGGTTCTCCTCGGCGCTGTGGCCGCTCGCGGTGTTCGGCTGGCCTGAGAAGACGAAGGACCTCGCCTACTATTACCCGACCTCGACGCTCGTCACCGGCTACGAGATCCTGTATCTGTGGGTCGCCCGCATGCAGATGATGGGTCACGCCTTCCTGGACAAGCCCGCCTTCCCCGACGCCGTCATCCACGGCATCGTGCGCGACAAGAGCGGCAAGAAGATGTCGAAATCGCTCGGGAACGTCGTCGACCCGCTGGTCATGATGGAGAAGTACGGCACCGACGCCCTGCGCTTCGCGCTGATGGTCAACGCCCATCCGGGCAAGGACATCGCCTTCGACGAGCAGACCGTCGTGGCCGCGCGCAACTTCGTCAACAAGCTCTGGAACTCGACGCGCTTCGTGCTGATGAACCTGCCCGAGGCGGCGCCCGCCGGCGGCTACTCGCTCGCGAAGCTGACGCCCGGCCGCCTGGAGACCGCCGACGCGTGGATCTTGTCGCGCTACCAGGCGACCTTGGCCAAGGCCCAGGCCTCCCTCGACGATTACGATCCCGCCGCCGCCGCCGAGGCGCTGTACGTCTTCCTGTGGGACGAGTTCTGCGCCTGGTACATCGAGCTCGCCAAGGGCCGCCTGACCGGCCCCGAGGGCGAGGGCAAGGACGTCGCCCGGACGATCCTCGTCCAGGTGCTGACGGGCTCGCTGAAGGCCCTGCACCCGCTCATGCCGTTCGTCACCGAGGAGATCTACGCCGCGCTCAAGCCCTACGCCGGCGAGTCGGCCGAGTTCGTCCTCAAGGGCGGCTACCAGAAGCTCGATTCCGGCTGGTCGAACCCCGAGGTGGAGAAGGAGATGGGCAAGGTCATGGGCGCGGTCGCCTCGATCCGCTCGCTGCGCTCCCAGCTCAACGTCCCGCCCGGCCTGAAGATCAAGGCCGTCGCCGAGGGCCCGTTCGCCGAGGCCGTGATCGGCAAGCACCGCGCCTACGCGATGATCCTGGCCCAGCTCGACAGCGTCGAGCCCGTCAACGGAGGGGGCCGCCCGGCGCAAAGCGCCACCGCCGTCGCCGAAGGCGTGACCTTCTTCATCCCCCTGGCGGGCGTCATCGACTTCGCCAAGGAGCGCGAGCGCCTGGCCAAGGACCTGGCCAAGGCCGAGGGCGACATCGAGAAGTGCGCCGCCAAGCTCAAGAACATGTCCGCCGCCGCCAACGCCCCCGCGGAGAAGGTCGCCGAGGCCAAGGAGCAGCACGACGCCGCGCTCGCCCGCCGCGACCGTCTCAAAGAGACGATCGCCGTCTTGTCGTGAGCCTCGCCGCCCTGGCCGTCTGTCTCGCGGCCTCGGCCGCGGCGCAGAATCCGATGTACGGCGCCAACACCGCGCCCGCCGCGCCTCCGGAGACCGTGGCCGCCTCGACCGCGCCGGCGGCGGCGTCGACCACGACGGCCCCGTCCGGCGAGGCCTCCGGCCGCGGCTTCAAGGTCGGGGGCGCCGAGCCCAAGGCGAAGCTCGCCCGCCCGCTGCACGCCGTGATCCACAAGGACGCCGCGGACTGGGAGCCCCTGTCGCTGCGCGCCGGCGGCGTGCCCGGCTCCGCGGACGACTCCGTCTCCCTGAAGGTTGTCAAGGTCAAGGGCCTCATGAAGGGGGAGAACTCCCGGGCCCGGTCGTCGGCGCGCCTGCATAAGGGGAAGAAGGACTCGCGCTGGCTCGTGATCTCCGTCTACCCGAAGTCGCTCGAGCGCCGGCGGACGCATTTCGAGATCCGCCTGCGGATCTTCGAGGGCTTCGTCGAGGAGGCCGAGGCCGCCGCGGTCACCGTGACCGACCGCCGCCGGACCTCCGGCCGCCCGCTCGACTCCTTCGATCTGCGCGAGCAGGCGATCGAATACGAGTCGGAGAAGCCCGGCTCCGGGCAGATCGTCGTCGCGGAGCTCGATCCCCGCCCCGGCGCCTCGGCGCGCAACTCCGGCCGCCTGGAGAAGGCCGAGTTCGCCGACAAGGACCTCGGCTTCGTGAACCTGTCCTGGTCCGTCAGCGGACTCAAGGCTCCGGGGAAATAGCGGGCCAGCCGCGGCCGCGCGCGACGGCCGCGCAGCGCGTCTTCGGCGCGCGGGGCCCCTCGGCGCTGCCGCACACGAGGTAGAGCCGTCCTCCGGTCGCGGACCAGTAGTGGTACTCCTCGCCGTCGAACTCGACGGGGGCCGGAACGAGCGGCATCGGCGCGCCCCTCTCGGCGACGCGCCCGTCGAGCCCGACGGCCAGGCCCTGGGGCGCCAGCATCGGGTAGACGTAGTGACGGCCGCCGGGCGCCAGGCCCACGCGGGGCGGCTGTCCGCCGGGATGAAGGGACTTTCCGCCCGTGAACGCCATGTGGATCTGGGCGCGCTCGCTGACGCCGGTCATGATCACGTCCTGGAACGCGCGCCCGCGGTCGTCGACGGACACGCTGCAGTCCGCGCAGCGCTTCATCTCGACCGGCAGGCCGTCCACGATCAGGGCGTCGTAGCCGTGCTCGGAGTCCGTCGCGGCCAGGAACGCGCTGTGCGTCCCGTCGGGGCTGAACACCGGCGCGGCCGCGCCCTTGAAGGGGCCGTAGCCCGCCTTGTCGACCTCGACGTAGATCATGCCGTCCGTCCCGGTGTACACGCCTCCGGTCCGGCGCAGGCTCGGGCTCGTCGAGGCGTGGGAGTAGGCCTTCCGCTCGACGGGCTTGTGGTTCCGGTACAGCCAGGTCGCGCCGCCGAAGCCGACGAAATACGCGCTCTCCTTCTCGGTGACGGCCAGGTGCAGCGGCGGCTCCTCGAAGGCCGGCCCGCTTCCCTGCGCGGTGACGACGGCCCAGCCCTTCGGCGTGCGCGCGACGACGGCGTAGTTGGACCCGCGCGGGCTCAGGAGGAAGCGGTGGATCTCGGAGTAGACCGCGCCGGCGCGGCGGCCGTTGATCGCCGGCGAGACGCCGAGAAGGTTCCCGGCCTTGTCGAGGACGCCGGTCGAGTGCAGGAGGACGGAGCCGTTCGCGTTCAGCGCGCCCGGGCCCGTCAGCTCGCCTTCGGCGCCCTTGACCCGGACGCGGCCGTCGACGATCCAGCGGTCGCCGTCCTCGTCGGACTCGAGATAGGCGTAATGGTAGCCGTCCGCGGACCAGATCGTCCCCGCGGGCGGATCCTTGCCGGCGTCGTACACGGCCAGGTCGGCGCGGCCGGGGACGGCCAGCGCGAGCAGCAGCGAGGCGAGGAGCGGCCTCACTTCGCCGCGGCGAACTCGAGCATGTCCTCCTCGACCTTGTCGAGGAGATCGTCGCCGATCTCCCAGACCTCGAGGCCCTTGAGGCGCGCGGCGATCTTCTTGGAGAGCGCGTCGGGGATGAACGGCGTCGCC
>JAMPYD010000335.1 GCA_023700845.1 Elusimicrobiota bacterium
CCACCTCGTCGCGGAGCGCTACTCCTATCTCCCCGGGCTGGCGCTCGCGGCGCTCGCGGGCGCGGGCCTCCTGGCCGCGAGGCGGCGCGAGGCCCTGCGCGCTCCGGCTTCCGCGGCCGCCGTCGCCGTCCTTCTGGCCTGCGCGGGGCTGACCGCGCGCGCCTCCGCCTACTGGAGCTCCACCGAGGCGCTGTGGCGGCGCGCGCTGGCCGTCGACCCGGCCGCGATCATGCCGCGCGTCAACCTCGCCTCGCACTACCGACGCGCGAACCTCGTCGACCGGGCGCTGCGCGAGGAGCGCATCGCCGTCGCGCTCGACCCGGGCCTGGCCCCGCAGCTCAACAACCTCGGGGCCGACGCGATCGAAAAAAAGGACTATCGCGAGGCCGAGCGGCTCCTGCGCGCCGCCGTCGCCGCGGACCCGGAGCTCGCGGCGGCCCACTACAACCTGGCCGCCGCCCTGACGGCGCTCGGGCGCCGGGGCGAGGCCCTCAAGCGCCTCGAGCAGGCGGCCCGCCTCGACTTCTCCGACGCCAAGATCCTCAACAACCTCGGGGTCGCGCTGTCGGGCGCCGGGGAGCACGGGCGGGCCGAGGCGGCCCTGCGCCGGGCGACGGAGCTCAGCCCGGCCTGGCCGGCCGCGTTCCACAACCACGGCGACGCGCTGCTGGCCCTGGGGCGCCGCCGCGAGGCGGCCGACGCCTACGCCGCCGCCGTGCGGCTGGCCCCCGATTTCGCGCTCGCGCGCCGCAAGCTGGAGAAGCTCCGGCGCTAGGGGGTGGTGAGCGAGCCGGTCACGGGGCCGCCGTACTGGGGCGGGCCGGTGGTGCCCTGGACGCGAACGTCGATGGAGGCGGCGCCGGCCGTCACCCCGCCCGAGTCGATCAGCTTGAGGGAGGTCCCGCTCCAGCTGTACACGCCGCCGCCGTTCACCGTCAGGGAGGTGACGGCGTCGCCCGTCAGGCTCGAATAATTGAGCTGCTGGATCGTGTTGTTCGACGACACGTTGTAGACGCCGGTGAGCGTGATGGCCGAGGAGCCGCCGCCGATCGTCTTGGCGCCGAAGTCGACGTCCATGGCGAACGACGTCGTGCCCATCACCGAGCCGCCGCAAACCCCGCCCGTGCAGAGGTAGTACGACCCGCTGCCCGAGTATTTTCCCGTGCCTCCGGGGATCGCGATGACGTCCGCCCAGGTCGAGGTCTTGGGCGCCGCGAACTGCTGGGAGGCGAACTGGCTCGTCTCGCCTTCGGCGGCGTCGACGGCCGCGAACGCGTCGCTCGCGTTGTCCTTGCCCGCCGCCGTGTCCTGGCCGGACGAGGCGCCGGTCGCGTCGCCGGCCGCCGCGTCGTCCTTCGAGTCTCCCTTGGGGGTCGAGCCGACGCCCGAAAGGATGCCGTCGAGCTGGGCGGGGCTCAGCTCGAACGCCGGGCTCGGGGCCTCGCCCGCCTTCACCGTCACGCCCCAGCCGTCCTTGTCGACGTCGGTGGAGCCCTTGTCGTTCTTGACCGTGATCCCGCCCGACTTCTCGTCGGCGTTGTTCCCGGGCCCGGGGCCGAGGAGGACGAAGGTGGCCTCGCCGCCGCCGACCGTGCCCGCGGTCATCGTCCCGCGGATGCCGATCGTGCCGACGGGCGTCTCCACCTTCATGCTGGCCGGGTCGCGGCGGGCGACCTTGCCGGTCACGAAGCGGAACGCGCCCTTGGCGATCCGCGCCGAGACCTTGCCGGCGTTCGTCGCGGGGTCGAAGACGAACTCGTCGAGCTCCAGCTCGCTGTTCGGCCCGACCGTGAAGCTGGTCTGGTCGAGGAGCAGGATCTGGAGCTTGCCCTCGGGGCCGGTCGTGACCTTGTCGCGGGAGAACACGGGCTTGCCGGTCTCGACGACGCGTCCGGCGGCGCCTGGCGCGACGGCGCGCACGGCGCCGCGCACGGCGGCGGCGACGCCGATGTTCAGCGGCGCGGCGGCGGCGGCGAGCGCGGCCGTCGGGGCGGTCAGCAGCAAGGCGGCGAGGATGTTGTTCATGTCAGATTCCCCACTTGTACGTGATCATGGCGGTCAGGCGCGTATTGGTGTACTCGTAGTTGACGAGGTTCGAGAACTGCTGGAAGCGCTCGACGCCGAGCGTCCCGGCGAAGCCGGCGAGCGGCTTCCAGGCCAGGCTCAGCGGCGCGCCGAAGAGCACCTGGCCGATGATCGCGTCGTCCTCGCGGCCCATCGTGCTGAGCGAGACGTCGGGCCGGTCGTAACGGTCGAACTGCCCGGTGAGGCCGGCGACGAAGAACATGCCCCGGCCGAGCAGGCGGGTGTACTCGCCGCCGAGGGACTCGCGGCGGTAGGCCTGCGCCACGGCGCGGGCGTACTTGCGGCGGTGGCCGGCGGAGAAGCCGAGCCGGTCGCGGGGCGAGGCGACCCAGTTCACGCCCAGGCCCAGGTCGTACTGCTCGCCGGTGCGCTCCTCGGCGGTCGGCGCGAGCCGCGTGCGCACGAACTTCTGGTCCTCGCGGCGGAAGTCGGCGTACGCTTCCAGGCGGGGGCGCAGCTTGCGCGACACGCGCAGGCCCTCCCACACGTTGCGCAGGTAGGTGCTCTGGGAGAGCAGGATGTGGTCGAAGCCGGCCGCCGGGCGGAGCTCGAGGCCGAGGGCGCGCAGCGCGAAGCCGCCGCTGACGCTGTAGGCCTGGAGGTCGAGGGCGTTGATGCGGGTCTGCTCGCCGCGGTAATAGCCGAGGTTCGCGAACGCCCTCTGGGGCTTCGCCCCGCCGAAGTCGCGGGACACGCCGAGGGCGCCGGAGAACGAGACGTTCGTGTCGTCCTGGCGGCGCGAGTCCGGGTTCAGCAGGACCGGCACGCCGAAGAACAGGTTCGTGTTCGTGTCCGACGCGGAGTTGCGGTTGTCGTCCCAGCCGTAGCCGACGCTGACGCGCGCGTCGAAGTGGGTCTTGCGCCGGCGCCCCTCGACGAGCTTCAGGTACGCCTTGGCCTCCTCGATGACGTCGGCGGGGGCCAGGCGCGCGAGGACGATGCGCAGCTCGCGCTCGGCGTCCTGCAGGGCGTCGAGGCGGAAGAGCACCGCCGCGTAGAGCAGGCGCGTGCGGTCGCGCCCCGGGGCGAGGATCAGGACGCGCTCGAGGGTCGTCGCCGCGCCGCGCAGGTCGCCGCGCCGGATCTGCTCGCGGGCGAAGCGCTCGTTGAGGTCGAGGTCGCCGGGGGCGGCCAGGATCTTCTCGAAGGGGATGTCCTCGGAAACGGCGGCCGCGGCGGCGGCGGCCTCGGCGGCCTTGCGTTCGGCGGCGGCCCGGCGGGCGGGATCCTGGCTGTCGCGGTCGAGGCTGGGAGCGGTATTCTGCGCCGACGCGGAGGCGGCGGCCAGCACGACGGAGAATAACAGGAATTTCATGGGAAATGATTATCACACATTCCCGTCGTATTTTCTACAATCGCCGCCATGTCGCTCGGCGCGAAGCTCTCCAAGCGCACCCACTGGGCCCTTCCGGCCGCGGCCCTCCTGTGCGTCGCCGCGCTCCAGGTCTCCGGCTTCGCCTGGGTCCGCCTCATGCAGGACCG
>JAMPYD010000336.1 GCA_023700845.1 Elusimicrobiota bacterium
ACGTCGTCGTTGTAGTCGCACAGCGCGACCCAGAGCCGCAGGAGGTCGGCGCCCCACTTGGAGATGACCTCCTGGGGCGCGACCACGTTGCCGGTGGACTTGTGCATCGCGCGGCCCTTCTCGTCGAGCACGAAGCCGTGAGTCAGCACCGCCTTGTAAGGAGCCTTGCCGCGCAGGGCCGTGGACATGACGAGCGAGCTCTGGAACCAGCCGCGGTGCTGGTCGGAGCCCTCCAGGTACAGGTCGGCGACGGCGTCCTCGCCGAGGACCGAGAGCCAGGAGACGCCCGAGTCGAGCCAGACGTCGAGGATGTCGGACTCACGGCGGAAGCCGCCCTCCAGGGCGGGATGATCGGGCAGGAAGCCCCAGTCCTTGCGGGTGAGGACCTCCCCCCAGCGCTCGAACCAGAAGTCGGTGCCGTTCGTCGCGGCGTGGCGCTCGATGGCCTGGAGCACGGCGTCGTCGAGGATCGCCTCGCCGGTCTTGACCGAGTACAGGACGGTGATGGGCGTGCCCCACACGCGCTGGCGCGACAGGCACCAGTCGGGGCGGTTGGTCACCATCGCGGCGATGCGGTTGCGGCCCTCGGCCGGGACCCACTGCGTCTTGTCGATCTCGGCCAGCAGGTGCCCGCGCAGGGCCTCCGACAGCTTCAAGAACCACTGCTCGGTGGTGCGGAAGATGACGGGGTTCTTGCAGCGCCAGCAATGCGGGTAGGAGTGCGAGATGTCCTTCTTGGCGAGGAGCAAACCTCGCTGGGAAAGATCGGCCACGATCTCGGCGTTGGCTTCCTTGAAGATGTGCTTGCCCTGCCAGAGCGGAGCTTTGTCGGTGAAGACGCCGGAGTTGTCGACGGGGTTTAGGATCTGAAGGCCGTACTTGATCCCGGTGTGGAAGTCGTCCTCGCCGTGGCCCGGGGCCGTATGGACGATCCCCGTGCCGTCCTCCGCCGTGACGTAGTCGGCGACGACCGTCCGGCCGCTGTGGTCCGCGGCGGAGGGCGGGAACGGCAGGGCGTAGGTGATCGCGGGGTCGTCGAAATAGGACCCGTCCCAGGACTTGACCTCCTCCCAGCCCGTCGCGCCGACGATCGCCTTGACGGCCTCGAGCCGGTCGCGTCCGATGAGGAGAGAGCGCTTGACCCCGCCGATCTCGGCGGCGACCAAGGTGTACTTGAGAAGCGGGTTGAAGGCGGCGGCGCGGTTGGCCGGCAAGGTCCAGGGGGTCGTCGTCCAGATCACGAGCTCGGCGCCCTCGAGCAGCTGCTTGTCGCTTTTCGCGAACTCGGCCTTGAACGGCCGGAGCTTGAGGGCGACGTAAACCGACGGCGAGGTCTTGTCCTTGTACTCCACCTCGGCGTCGGCCAGCGCGGTCTCGCAGGTCGGGCACCACAGCACGGGCTTCAGGCCGCGGTAGACGTGGCCCTTCTGCACGAGCAGGCGGAAGGCGCGCAGGATCTTCGCCTCGTACTCGCGCGACATCGTCTTGTAGGGGTTCTCCCAATCGCCGAGCAGGCCCAGGCGCTTGAACTCCGAGCGCTGCAGGCCGATGAAGCGCTCCGCGAAGGCGGCGGCGTCCCTGCGGAACTTGGGGATGTCCGTGACGCCGCGCTTGCTCATCTTCATCTCTTTGAGCAGCGCCGTCTCGATCGGCAGGCCGTGGCAGTCCCAGCCGGGGACGTAGGGCGCGGCGTGGCCCATCAGC
Organism: Elusimicrobiota bacterium; assembly: GCA_023700845.1. Classification (GTDB taxonomy): domain Bacteria; phylum Elusimicrobiota; class Elusimicrobia; order UBA1565; family UBA9628; genus GWA2-66-18. The sequence continues at coordinate 1,705 of JAMPYD010000336.1, forward strand.
GCGCGGGCCTTCACGGTCATGTCCTTGAGGACCTTGTTGAGCGCGTGGCCGATGTGGATGCTGCCGTTGGCGTAGGGCGGGCCGTCGTGGAGCACGAACGAGGGCCGGCCCTTCTGGCGCGCCTGCAGCTTCTGATACAGGCCGGCCTCCTCCCAGACCTTCAGGAGCTCCGGCTCGCGCCTGGCGAGGTCTCCCTTCATGGGGAAATCGGTCTTCGGGAGGTTGATGGTGGACGACCAGTCGGTGCGCGCTTCGGGCATGAGCCGCATCCTACAATTTTTGATAGTATGCCCTCCATGGACACCTTCATCGCCGTTTGCCTCGCCCTGATCGTCGTCGAGCTGGCCGTCATGGTCGGCGTCTTCACCTTCGTGATGCTGCGGGTCAAGGACGCCGCCGCCGCCGTCGAGGTCGCCGCGTACCGCGTGGACCAGGAAGTGCTGTCCGTCGGCGAGACCTTCCGCTCCGGCTGGGGCGGGGCGCTGAGGACGGTCATCTCCGCCGGCCTGTCTTTCCTCCGCCGCTGACATGAGCGCGCTGAAGGCGATCAAGCGCTGGTTCGTCGATCCGCAGTTCTCGCGCAAGAAGGAGTTCCTGCGCTCCCTCGACATCTTCAAGGACCTGAAGGACCGGGAGCTCGGCTACCTCGTGTCGGCCCTCCATTCCCGGACCTACCGCGAAGGCGAGGTCGTCTTCGTCGAGGGCGACATCGGCCGGGCCCTGTTCGTGCTCGAGAGCGGCGCCGTGGAGCTGACCCGCCCCGTCCCGGGCGGAAAGCCGCACGTGCTCTACGCGCTCCGGCCCGGCGATTTCTTCGGGGAGATGGCCCTGCTCGAGTCGCTGCCGCGCACGGCCACGGCGACGGCGACCGAGAAGTCGCACATGCACCTCCTCTACAAGAGCAAGCTCGACTCGCTGCTGCAGTCGGAGCCCCGCATCGGCGTGTCGATCATGCGCCACCTCGCCCGCCTGCTCTCGGCCCGCCTGCGGCGGATGAACGCCGAGCCGAAGCTCTCCGCCGCCCAGAATGGTTGACCGCCGCCGCGAATTCCCCGTCCTGACCTCCTTCGTCGTCGGGGGCGCGCTCCTCTTCGCCTTCTCGCGCCTGCACCACGCGCTCACCCCGTTCCTGCTCGCCGCGGCCTTCGCCTACGTGCTCAACCCGATCGTCTGCTACTTCGAGGCGCGCGGCCTGCGCCGGGGCCAGCTCGTGGTGTTCGGCTACCTGGCCGCCGCCGCGCTCGGCTTCTTCGCCTACGCCGGGCTCAAGCCGATGATCCTGTCGGAGACCGAGCTGCTGCAGACGCGCGCCCCGGGCTACCTCAGCGAGCTGCAGAAGGCGGTCTACGCCCAGCAGGCGGCGCTCACGAAGAAGCTGCCCCTGCCGCCGAAGGTCGCCGAGCACGCGCTCGAGTCCGCGCTCGGCGGCGCCATGCACGTCCTGCAGGACCTCCCCTCTCACGTCATCGCGCTGGTCCCCCTCCTCGCGCACGCCCTGCTCGTGCCCTTCATCGGCTTCTTCTTCCTGCTCGACGCCCCGGACGGGGTCGAGGGCGGCATCCAGATGTGCCCGAGCCGCTACGTCGAGCAGGCGATCCACCTGCTCAGCGAGGTGGACACCGTGCTCGGCAACTACCTGCGCGGCCTGATCATCGTCGTGTCGGTGATCTTCATCGTCTCGTTCCTCGGCCTGCTGGCCCTCGGCGTCGACAACGCGCTGATCATCGCCGCGATCTCCGGCGTCAGCTCGGTGGTGCCCTACTTCGGCCTCGCGATGGGCATCCTCGTCGGCGGCGCGATGGCCGTCTACCAGTACGGCACGATCGTCGCCGGGGTGAAGGTCGCCG
>JAMPYD010000337.1 GCA_023700845.1 Elusimicrobiota bacterium
AAGCTCTCCGACGGGGCCTCCTCCGCGGGCCGCAAGGCGCTCGACAAGGCGGGCGTCAAACCGCAGGACCTCGGCGTCGTCATCTACGCCGGCGTCTGCAAGGAATCCTCCGAGCCCGCGACCGCCTGCGCCGTGGCCTCCAAGCTCGGCGTGAGCAAGGACTGCGCCGTCTTCGATATTTCAAACGCCTGCCTCGGCGTTCTGTCCGGCATGATCGACGTCGCCAACCGCATCGAGCTCGGCCAGATCAAGGCGGGGCTCGTCGTCTCCTGCGAATCGGCCCGCGAGATCAACGAGGCGATGATCGCGTCCATGCTCAAGAACCCGACCATGGAGCACTTCAAGCTTTCGGTCGCCACGCTCACCGGCGGCTCCGGCGCCGTCGGCGTGGTGCTCACCGACGGCTCCTTCGGGAAGACCGGCCCGCGCCTTCTCGGCGGCACGGTGCAGGCCGCGCCCCAGCACTGGGACCTGTGCCAGTGGGACCGCGACTTCATGAGGACCGACGCGCCCGCCGTGCTCAAGAACGGCATGGAGCTGGCCAAGCTCACCTGGCAGAGCTTTATGAAGGTCATGGGCTGGACGAGCCAGACGATGACCAAGACCATCACCCATCAGGTCGGCGGCCCGCAGACGACGGCGCTTCTCACCGCCTGCGGCGTGGGCGCGGACAAGGATTTCCCGACCTACGAGTTCCTGGGCAACATCGGCACGGTGAGCCTGCCGCTCACCGCCGCGTTGGCCGACGAGCGCGGCTTTCTCGAGAAAGGCGACCGCGTCGGCTTCATCGGCATCGGCTCGGGGCTCAACTGCATGATGCTGGGGCTCGAGTGGTGATCGACAAGGCTCTGTATCCGTTCACGGGCCGCCGCCTCGACCTCGGCGGCTACGCCATGCACTATCTGGACGAGGGCAAGGGCGAGACCGTGCTCATGGTCCACGGCAACCCGACCTGGTCTTTTTATTTCAGAGAGGTCGTCAAAGCCCTCTCGCCGAATTTCCGCTGCATCGTGCCCGACCACATCGGCATGGGCCTGTCGGATCGCCCCGGCGACGGCCGCTATAAGTATACGCTCAAGAGCCGGGTCGACGATCTCGACGCGCTGATGGAGCGCGTCGCCCCGACGGGCCCCGTGACCTTGATCGTGCACGACTGGGGCGGCATGATCGGCATGACCTGGGCGGTGCGCCACCCGGAGCGGATCAAGGCGATCGTGGCGCTGAACACCTCCTGCTTCCGCCTGCCGCCGGAGAAGGCCTTCCCGAAGGGCCTGGAGATCATGCGCGGCGCCCTGACCGGCATCCCGCTGAGGGCGTTCGGCTTCGTGCGGCGCGTCGTCCTGCGCTCCTGCACCGCCAAGGTCACGCTCGCGCCCGAGGTGATGGACGGCTACCACGCGCCCTACGACGGCTGGAAGGAGAGCCGGGCGGTGCACCGCTTCGTGCAGGACATACCGCTTCAGCCCGGCGATCCGGCGTGGGACACGGTCGTCGACACCGAGAGCAGGCTCGGGACGCTCGCGGACGTTCCGATGCTGCTGGCCTGGGGGCTCAAGGACTGGGTGTTCGACGAGGCCTTCCTGAACGGCTGGATCAAGCGCTTTCCCAAGGCGGCGGTGAAGCGCTTCCCCGACAGCGGCCACTTCCTGCTCGAGGATTCGGGCGCGGAGGTCGTGAGCCTGATCAGGGACTTCGTCTCGCGCCCCGTCCCCGCATGAGCGAGACGGCGACCGCGACGGACCTCGGCTCGCGCCTTCTCGACAACGCCCGGAGGCTCGGCGATCAGCCCGCGCTGATCCACCACGACAAGATCACCTCGTTCGCCGAGCTCGGGCGCGACGTCGAGCTGCTCGCGCAGGGCTTCCTGCGCGCCGGCCTCAAGAAGAATGACCGCGTGGCCGTGCTGATCCCGCCCTCGCGGGACTTCTTCGCCGCGGCCTTCGCCCTGTTCCGCGCGGGCGTGACGCCCGTGCTCGTGGACCCGGGCATCGGATTTTCCAACATGGGCCGCTGCCTCTCCGAGGCCGCCCCGGACGCCTTCGTCGGCTCGGCCAAGGCGCACATCGCGCGCGCCGCCGGCGGCTGGGCCCCGACGGCCCGCATCAAGATCACGGCCGGAGGGCCGTCGCTGGGCCTGCCCACGCTCGAGACGATGCGCGAGCTCGGCCGGGGGCGGACGCTCGACCTGCCGGCCGTCCCGCCGGACGGGCGCGCGGCGATTCTGTTCACCTCGGGCAGCACCGGGGCCCCGAAAGGCGCGGTGTACGAGCACTCGATGTTCTCGGCCCAGGTCGACCAGCTCCGCGAGTTGTTCGACATAAAGGAGGGGGAGGTCTCGCTGGCGACCTTCCCGCTGTTCGGCCTGTTCGACGCCGCGCTGGGGCAGACGGTGATCATCCCGGACATGGACTTCACCCGGCCCGGCCTGGTGGACCCGATGGCGATCATCGTGCCGGCGCAGAAATACCGGATTCATCAGCTGTTCGGCTCGCCCGCCTTGCTCGACCGCGTGGGGCGCTTCGGGGCGCGGCACGGGATCGCCCTGCCGACGCTCAAGCGGGTGATGTCGGCGGGCGCGCCGGTGCCGGCGAGGACCTTGTCGCTGTTCTCGAAGCTGCTGAACCAGAACGTGCCGATCTACACGCCGTACGGGGCCACCGAGGCCTTGCCCGTGGCGCTGACGTCGTCGTTCGAGATTTTGGGGGAGACCGCGGCCAGGACGTTGCGAGGTGAAGGGGTATGCGTGGGCCGGCCCGTGAAGGGCATCGAGGCCGCGGTGATCCGGATCTCGGACGAGCCGATCCGGACCTGGTCGGACGACCTGCGCGTGCCGCGCGGGACGGTCGGGGAGATCGCCGTGAAGGGGCCCGTCGTGACCGGGGAGTACTTCCGGCGGGTCGAGGACATGGCCAAGGCCAAGATCGGCGACGGCAAGGCGTTCTGGCACCGGATGGGGGACCTCGGCTATTACGACGAGCTGGGCCGCCTGTGGTTCTGCGGCCGCAAGGCGCATCGCGTGAAGACGGAGCGGGGGGAGCACTATACGATCTGCGTGGAAGGCGTGTTCAACGCGCATCCCAGGGTGAAGCGGTCGGCGCTCGTCGGCGTCGGCCTGAACCCCGTGCTGTGCGTGGAGCTCGAGCCGGGGACGGACCCGACCGACGCCCTCAAGGACGAGATCCTGGGCATCGCCGGACGCCCGGAGTTCACGAAGGACATCAAGGACCTGCTGTTCCACCCCGGCTTCCCGGTCGACACGCGGCACAACGCGAAGATCAACCGCGAGGCCCTCGCGGTCTGGGCCGCGGGGCGGCTCTCGTGAGGGCCCTCGTCACCGGGGGCGGCGGCTTCCTGGGAAGCGCGCTGGCGCGCAGGCTGCGCGAGCGGGGCGACGAGGTCCGCGTGTTCGGACGCGGCTCCTACGCGGATCTCGAGGCGGTCGGCATCGACTGCGCGAAGGGCGACATCACCGATTACGAGGCCTTGAAGGCCGCCTGCGAAGACCGCGACGTCGTGTTTCACGTCGCCGCGAAGGTCGGCCT
>JAMPYD010000338.1 GCA_023700845.1 Elusimicrobiota bacterium
CACGCGCGAGATGCAGGACGCGTGGGCGGTGCGCTCCTACGAGCGCGCGGCCGAGGCCGTCGCCAAGGGGTATTTCAAGAACGAGATCGTGTCCGTCGACGGCATCGAGCTCGACGAGGAGCCGGGCCGGGCCAAGCTCGACAAGATCGGCAAGCTCCGTCCCGCGTTCCAAAAGGACGGCACCATCACCGCCGCCAACGCCTCCAAGCTCAACGACGGCGCCGCGGCCCTCGTCCTGGCCAGCGCGAAGGGCGCGGCGGGCAAGAAGCCTCTGGCGCGGATCGTCGGCTGGGCGACCCATTCCCAGGAGCCGAAGTGGTTCACCACCGCCCCGGCGGGCGCCGTGGAGAAGCTCCTGAAGAAGGTCGGCTGGACCGTCGACCAGGTCGACCTCTTCGAGGTCAACGAGGCCTTCGCGGTCGTGACCTTGGCCGTGGCCAAGCTCGGCAATCTGCCTCACGAGAAGATCAACGTGCACGGCGGAGCGGTCGCCTTGGGCCACCCGCTCGGCGCCTCCGGCGCGCGCATCCTCGTGACCTTGATCAACGCGCTCAAGGTCCGCGGCGGCAAGCGCGGCGTCGCCGGCATCTGCCTCGGCGGCGGGGAGGCCGTGGCCGTTGCCCTCGAACTCGTTTAAGCTCGGCTCGGCCCTCACCCTCGAGGGCCTCGCGTCGATCGCCGTCGACGGCCGCAGGACGGTCCTCACCGGCCCGGCGCTGCGCCGCGTCGCCGCCTCCCGCCGCGTGCTCGAGTCCGCGATGGCGGCGGGCGGGACGATCTACGGCGTCAACACGGGCTTCGGCGAGCTGGCCTCGACGCGCATCTCCACCGAGCGCCTCGCCCAGGTGCAGAGAAATCTGGTGCTGTCGCACGCGTGCGGCGTCGGCGAGCCTCTCGACCCTTTGGAGGCCCGTTCGATTCTCTTCCTTCGCGTCAATGAGCTGTCTCGCGGCTTCTCGGGAGTGCGGCCGGCGCTGGTCAGGCACTTGGCGCGAATGCTCGACGCAAACATCATTCCGTTGATCCCCAGCCGCGGCTCCGTCGGCGCCAGCGGCGACCTGGCTCCCCAGGCTCACATGGCCCTCGCCGTCATCGGCGAAGGTTCCGTCCTCTTCCGCGGCCGCGTCGTCCCCGCCGCGAAGGCGCTCAAGGCCGCCGGGCTGAAGCCGTTCGTTCTGTCCGCGAAGGAGGGCCTCGCTCTCCTGAACGGCACCCAGGCCATGCAGTCCGTCGGCGGCCTCGCCCTTCTCGCCGCGGAGCGCGTCTACCGCGCCGCCAATTTGGCCTGCGCCGCCTCCCTCGACGCCCTGACCGGCACGCCTTCCCCCTACGACGAGGCCATCCAGGCCCTGAAGCCCCATCCCGGTCAAATAGCAGCCGCGCGTTCTTTGCGTCGGCTTTTGGCCGGCTCCGAGATACGCAAGTCCCACGCCGTCGACGATCCCCGCGTCCAGGACTCCTACTCCCTGCGCTGCGCGCCCCAGGTCCACGGCGCCGTCTGGGACCGCCTCGAGGGCGCGCGACGCGTCGTCGAGGTCGAGCTCGGCTCGGTCACCGACAACCCCCTCGTCTCGGGCGGCCGCGTGATCTCCGGCGGCAACTTCCACGGCCAGGCCCTGTCCTTCGCCTTCGACTCCGCCTCGGGAGCTCTCGCCGCGCTCGCCAACATCTCCGAGCGCCGCACCTTCCAGGTCACCACCGGCACGGCCCCGCGCCTGAAGCCCTTCCTCGCCCGCGACCCGGGCGTGGAGTCCGGCCACATGATCGCCCAGTACGCCGCGGCCGCGCTCGCCTCCGAGAACAAGGCCCTCGCCCACCCGGCCTCGGCCGATTCCGTGCCCACCTCCGCCAACAAGGAGGATTTCGTCTCGATGGGCATGTGGTCCGCCCTCAAATTCAAGAAGATCGTCTGGAACGCCGCCCAGGTCGTCGCCATCGAGCTCGTCTGCGCCGCCCAGGCCCTCGAATTCCACCGCCCCCTGAAATCCGGAAAAGGCGTCGAAGCCGGCCTCGCCGTCCTTCGCTCCAAGGTCAAGGCCTCCAAGGGCGACGAGGTCCTCTCCGGCAAGCTGGAAGCGGCCCGAGAGCTCGTCCTCTCCGGCGCTTTCGATGAATAAGGGGTCAGGCACGCAAATTCGTTGAATTCTTCTACATGAGAACCATTCGAGCGTCGCGCGGAAGCAAGTTGACCTGCAAGGGCTGGCAGCAGGAGGCGGCCCTGCGCATGCTGATGAACAACCTCGACCCCGAGGTGGCCGAGCGGCCGCAGGATCTGGTCGTGTACGGCGGGCGGGGCAAGGCCGCGCGGAACTGGGCCTGCTTCGACGCGATCGTGAAGTCGCTGAAGGTCCTCGAGAACGACGAGACCTTGCTCGTACAGTCGGGCAAGCCCGTCGCGGTGTTCAGGACCCACGATCAGGCGCCGCGCGTGCTCATCGCGAACTCCAACCTCGTCGGCAAGTGGGCGAACTGGGACCATTTCGACGAGCTCGACAAAAAGGGGCTCATGATGTACGGCCAGATGACGGCCGGCTCCTGGATCTACATCGGCACGCAGGGCATCCTGCAGGGCACGTACGAGACATTCGCAGAGGCGGGCCGTCAGCGCTTCGGCGGAAGCCTGGCCGGAAAAACCGTCGTGACGGCGGGCCTGGGCGGCATGGGCGGGGCCCAGCCTCTCGCGGCCACGATGAACGGCGCGGCATTCCTCGGCATCGAAGTCGACCCGACGCGGCTTCGCTTCCGGCTCAAGACGAAATATCTCGATGTCGTCGAGGAGAATCTCGACGCGGCCCTGGCGCGCGTGACCCGGGCGAAGGAGAAGGGGGAAGCCCTGTCGGTCGGGCTTTTGGGCAACGCGGCGGACATCATCCCGGAATTGGCGAAACGGCGGTTCCCCGTCGACATTTTGACGGACCAGACGTCCGCTCACGATCCCTTGTACGGCTACATCCCGCGGGGATACGACGTGAGCACGGCCGCGCAACTGAGGAAGAAGAACCCGAAGGAGTACGTCAAAAAATCCATCGCGTCGATGGGACGGCATGTGGAAGGAATGCTCGCTCTCAAGAAGCAGGGCGCCGTGACCTTCGACTACGGCAACAATATCAGGGCCAGGGCCGTCGAAGCCGGCGTGGTGCGTGCTTTCGACATCCCCGGCTTCGTCCCCGAGTACATCCGCCCGCTGTTCTGCGAGGGCAAGGGCCCGTTCCGGTGGGCCGCTCTGTCGGGAGACCCCGAGGATATCCGCACCACCGACCGCGAGGTCCTGGCCGCCTTCCCGAAGAACGACGCGCTCAAGCGCTGGATCGAATTGGCCGGTCAAAAGGTCGCCTTCCAGGGCCTTCCCGCCCGCATCTGCTGGCTCGGCTACGGCGAGCGCGCTGAGATGGGCGCGCGCCTGAACTGGCTCGTCAAGAAGAAGAAGGTCGCGGCCCCGATCGTGATCGGCCGCGACCACCTCGACTGCGGCTCGGTGGCCTCTCCCAACCGCGAGACCGAGGCCATGCGCGACGGCTCCGACGCCG
>JAMPYD010000339.1 GCA_023700845.1 Elusimicrobiota bacterium
ACTGGAAACGCATCGCCGTCCGCCGAGACGAGCCCGACGCCTACCTCGAGCAGACGGTCAGCTATCGCGCGCCGCGCGCGGCGGCGGCGGCCCTGCGCGGGTTCGGGCTCGGCGTGCGCGCCGACCTCGCCGGCGACGAGCTGACGGCCGCGAGCCGCGACGAGTCCCTCAACCGCCTGGCCCTCAACCTCGCCGTCGAGGTCGCCGACGGCCGGCGCGGCATCGGGGAGGCGCGGGAGTTCTACGCGGAGACGGTCCGGTTCGGGGCCTCCGGCAGGGCCTCGCCGTACCTCGAAGGCCTGCTCTTCAGGCCCTACCGCCCGGCGGCGCAGGACCGGCGCCGGCGCGGCATCGGCTACCCGTGAACGGCCCGGTCGCCCCAGTCCACGTCCTTGAACCGGCGGTGGGCCCATAGGGCCTGGCCGGGCACCGCGCGCATCCACTCCTCCACGCGGTCCGCGAGCCGCTGGTTGTCGGCCTTGTCGTCGTCGGTGAGCGGGATCTCCGGCTCGATGATGATCCTCACGCTGCCGTCCGCCTCGCGCTTGGGCAGCACGGGCAGGATCGCCGCGCCGGTCCGCCGCGCCAGCGGCGCGATCGCGGCCAGGGTCCAGGCCTTGACCCCGAACAGGCGCATCGGCTCGCCCATCGGCGCCGACATGTACTGGTCCATCACGAACACGACGCCGCCGTTGTCGCGCAGGGCCTTCATCACCGTCGGGATCGTCCGCGGCTGGTAGGCCGCGCGCACGCCCACCGACAGGCGCACCTTCTCCATCCAGTCGTGGAGCCACGCGGGCTTCAGCCGCCGGGTGACGATCGTGACCGGCATGTCCTTGATCGCGCCGATCGACGCCGCGAACTCCCAGTTCGCGATGTGCGAGCCCAGGAACAGCACGCCCTTGCCCTTCGCCCGCGCCTTCTCCCAGTGCTCGTAGCCCTCGATCCTCACGTTGCGTTGGACGTACGACCGGAAATGCCCCGGCATCGGCGCGAACATGTGCGCCAGCTCGAGCACCATGCGGCCGTAATGCTCGTAGTTCTCCGTCAGCAGCTCCGCGCGGCGCTTCGCGCTCAGCTCTGGGAAGCAGCGCTCGAGGTTCTCGCGCGCGACGCGGACATGGCGCGTGTTGAACGCCAGCGCGCATCGTCCCAGGAAGCCGCCGAGGGCCATCTCCCACGAGCGGGGCAGGTCGGCGACGAGCAGGCCCGCGCCGTGGAGCGGGATCCTCAGCAGCAGCGCGAGAACGGGGTTCAGTTGAGGCCGCCGCGCCGGGGCAGGGTCGGGAGCCCCGCGCGCGCGATGCTCGGCACGAACTCCGGGCGAAGGAGCCGCGTGTCGTACGGCGCCAGCCTCCGCTCGTTCTCGCGCAGGCAAAGCTCGACGAACTCCCGCGGCGAGATGTCGCCGAACTGGGCGTGGGCGTTCATCGTGAAGTTGTCCTGCTCGGCCTCGCCCTTGATCTTCATCGCGGTCTTGAGACGGCTCACCGCCTGCAGCCACATCGCCAGGCCGCGCTTGAACACGTAGCCGGGCCGGCCCGCGTAGGGCAGCTTGGCCTGGTTGTAGGCGATCCAGTTCACGTGGAAGATGATGTGCCGCCCCTCCTCCTGCATGATCGGCTCGAACAGCTCGACGAGCGGCGGGGGGAAGAAGCCCGAGTCGCGCGCGAGCGCGAACAGGCCGAACGCGAAGAACGAGTCGAAGCACTCCCCGTAGCCGATGCGCATGAACGCCCAGTTCGGGTCCTTCGGCGCCTCGGGGTTGAACGCGGGCACCGGGATGCCGTACGTGTCCGTCAGGAGCTTCAGGATCTCGGCGTGACGCTTCTCCTCGTACCCCTGCAAGGTGATCGCCTTGGAGAGCACGGGGTCCTTCTCGGCGGCCCCCATCGTCAGCACGGCCAGCGCGGTCTCCGCCTCCGTGCGCACCGCCTCCTCCCAGATGGGCAGCGCCTTGAGCCTCGCGATCACGGCCTCGTCCAGGACGGGCCATTTGAGGTCGGCGGGCTTGTAGGGATCGTGGCTCTCCGTGAAGAAAGAGCACAGCAGGTCCTTGTGCTCGGCCGAGCCGACGACCAGGGGTCGGGCGATGTCAGCGTTCATGGGATCTCCGACGAAGATTCTACCAAAAAAGATAAACTAGGCTCATGAGACACCTACGCCCCCTCGCCCTCCTCCTCGCCGCCGCGACGCTCTCCTCCTGCGGCCTGGTCTACACCGACATCAAGGTCCCGCGCGGCTACCGCACCTCCGCCCCGTCGGAGGTCAAGTCCGCCCCGGACGATCCTCTCGTCGTCGGCAAGTCCTGCAACCGCTCCGCCGTCTTCCTGTTCGCCTGGGGCGACGCCTCGTACGCCGCCGCGGTCAAGGACGCGCTGGGCGCCCGGGAGGGCATCCTCTACGACGTGCGCGCCGACGTCAAGGTCGACGCCTACCTGCTCGGCATCTACGCGAAGTGGTGCACGGTCGTCACCGGGCGGGTCGCCAAGCTTTGAGCCGCGCCCTCCTCGCCGTCCTCCTCCTGGGCCTCGCGCCGCTCGCCTCGGCGACGGGCGAGGGCGACCAGGAGGACGCGATCCCCGGCCTCATCCCCGCCGGCGGGATCATGCTCTTCTACAAATCCGAGGGGCCGCTCTCCTTCGTCACCATGACGCCCAAGGACCGCCCCGCCGGCGCCCGCGAGCTGGGCACCGTCAAGGGCGTCTCCTGCCAGCACGGCCTGTCGATCCCTCTCGCCGCCCAGATCCGCGCGACGAGCGTCTCCGGCGGCTACGGCGACGGGAGCTTCCAGAAGGCGCTCCAGCAGATCAAAAAAGAATCCCCGGACATGGTCGGGCTCTACGACGTGCGCGCCGACCTGCGCATCTTCAGCCTCCTCGGCATCTACCGCAAGCTCTGCACCGAGGTCACCGCCCGCGCCTTCGCCGCCGCGCCCTAGCCCTTCGGCGCCAGCATCCGCGCGATCATCGTGGCACTCGTCCACGCGCTGCGTCCGGCCGCTCCGGCGATCGTCTCGTCCGCCGGCTCCAGGGTCTTCTTCCCCGAAATCGCATGTCCCAGCCACAGGCCGACCGCCTTCACCAGCGCCGCGTCGGGCGTCCCGGCCAAAGCCGCGAACGACGGGATCTCCAGGGGCTTCAGGCCTCCCCGGTCGCGCTGAAGCAAAGCGCACGCGAGGGTCTGCACGGGCGGCATCAGGCGGTCCCTCACCGAGGGGGGAAGCGCCAGCGCGACGCCGCCGTGCAGGTCGCTCATCCCGGCGCCCTTGGTCCTGCGCTCCATCATGATCAGCGCCGCCACGATGATGGCCGCCTGGAGCAAGGTCACCCGGGCGATCTCCGTCGGGTAGCCCCTCAGCTCCGGGTACTTCTCGTCGGCGAAATCATAAAACGAGCCGGCGTACTTGAACGCCCGCGCGGTGATGACGCCTCCGGGCGTGTCCTTCCTGTCGGGCCTGCGGCCTTGCTCTGGCATGATCCGTTCCTTCCCTTACGGTATCTCCGCTTCCACCAGCTGCGCCAG
>JAMPYD010000340.1 GCA_023700845.1 Elusimicrobiota bacterium
CATAAGTCGGCCCAAGTTATGCAACAACGGGATGCCAGGCACCTGCTTGCGGGCGCCTTCTTGCGGGGGCTGCCCCCTAGCGTTTAGGCGGCGGGAGGCGGAGGAGCTCGATCTCGGGGTGCTTCTCCGAGAGATACTGGAGGGACCAGGGCGTCGGAAAGAGGATCATCTCGTTGCCGTCCTCGTCCTTGACGCGCGCGGACTGCATCGGCAGGGCGACGGCGTCCACCGCGCCGGGCTTGGTCGCGGGGCCGATCCAGCGGGCCAAAGTCCAGGCCATCGGCTCGAGGCGCGACTCCACGCCGTACTCCGACTGCAGGCGGAACTGCGCGACCTCGAACTGCAGCGGGCCGACCGCGGCGAGCAAGGTGGTCTTCGCGTCGCCCATGTCGCGCGGGATCAGGGCGCGGACGACGCCCTCTCGTAGAAGCTGCTCGAGTCCCTTCGCGAACGGCTTGTACTTCGAGGGGTTGGGGTTGCTGATGCGCGCGAAGCATTCCGGAGCGAAGCGCGGGATCTCGTCGTAGACGACCTTGGGATCCTCGCTGAGCGTGTCGCCGATCCCGAAATCCGAATACCCCACCAGGCCGATGACGTCGCCGGCGTACGCCTCCTCGATGATCTCGCGGTCGCGGCCGAAGATCTTGTGGGCGTTGGCCAGGCGGAACGACTTTCCGGTGCGGCTGTGGGTCACGGTCAGGTCGCGGGTGAATTTCCCCGAGCAAACCCTGACGAAGGCGACGCGGTCGCGGTGCTTCGGGTCCATGTTTCCCTGGATCTTGAAGACGAAGCCGGAGAAGGAGTCGCGGGTCGGCTCGACCGTGCCCGCGGCCGAGGGGCGCGGGGCGGGCGCGGGCGCGTGCTTGAGCAGGGCGTCGAGCAGGAGCTGGACGCCGAAGTTGTTGACCGCGGAGCCGAAGTAGACCGGCGTGGTCCCCCCCTTCAGCGCGTCGGCGGCGTCGAAGCCCGCGCCCGCGGCGTCGAGGAGGTGGACCTGCTCGACGAAGTGATGGTAGGAATCCGCGTCGAGCTCGTCCTTGACGGCGGGATCGTCGATGCCCGCGACCTGGACGGGCGCCTTGTACGCGCCGCGCACGGTGCGCTCGAACATGTGGGCCTGCCTCGTGACGCGGTCGTAGACGCCCTTGAAGCGCTGGCCGACGCCCATCGGCCAGTTCACGGGGTAGGGGTGGAGCTGGAGCTGGTTCTCGAGCTCGTCGAGCAGCTCGAGGAGGTCCTTGGTCTCGCGGTCGAGCTTGTTCATGAACGTCAGGATCGGGATGCCGCGCAGGCGGCAGACCTCGAACAGCTTCAAGGTCTGCGGCTCGATGCCCTTGCCGGCATCGATGACCATGACGGCGGCGTCGACGGCGGTCAGCACGCGGTAGGTGTCCTCGGAGAAGTCCTTGTGGCCCGGGGTGTCGAGCAGGTTGATGCGGTGGCCTTCGTAGTCGAACTGCAGGACGGTGGAGCTCACGGAAATGCCGCGCTTGCGCTCGAGCTCCATCCAGTCGGAGGCCGAGGAGCTCTGGTTCTTGCGCGCGGTGACCGAGCCGGCGAGCTGGAGCGCGCCGCCGTACAGAAGGAGCTTTTCCGTCAGCGTGGTCTTGCCCGCGTCGGGGTGCGAGATGATCGCGAACGTGCGGCGGCGGGCGACTTCGGTCGTGATGTCGGCCATGAAGGGTATGCGGGGTCTGTCAGCGGCGCCTTAAGCGTCGAAGCGGTAGCCGAAGCCGCGGACGGCGACGATCTTGTCGGCGACGGGGCCGATCTTGTTGCGCAGGTGGGAGAGCGTCACGTCGATGACCTTCGTCGTCAGGTCGATGCCGGAATCGTAGCCCCAGACGTGCTGCAGCAGGAAGTCGCGGGTCAGCACCCGGTTCTTGCGGTAGACGAGGAACCAGAGCAGGTCGAACTCCTTCGCGGAGAGCGGAACCTCCTTCTCGCCGATGTGGACCTTGCGCGAGGTCCGGTCGAGCTTGACGCCGCCGGCCTCGACCGTGTTCGGCTCCTCGACCTTGCCGGCGCGGCGCAGGATCGTCGCGACGCGGGCGACGAGCTCCTCGGTGTTGAAGGGCTTGGCGACGTAATCGTCGGCGCCGACCCGCAGGCCGGCGATCTTGTCGGCGACCTCCTTCTTCGCGGTCAGGATGATGACGGGCAGGGACCCGAGCTTCTCGTCCTCGCGGATCTCGCCGAGGAGGTCGACGCCGTCGCCGTCGGGGAGGTTGCGGTCGAGGATCAGCAGCTCGGGGGGCTGCTTTTTGAGGCGCGCCCGGGCCTTCGCCAGGGAGTCGACCGTCTGGGCCTCGTAGCCCTCCCCTTTGAGCACCTCGAGAATGAGGTCGGCCGTGGCGGCCTGGTCCTCGACGACGAGAATCTGCGCCTTGATCATCGCCGGAAGTATAGCAGAATTCGCCGAAATGTCACGACTTCACGCATTGTTGGTTGTTGGTGTCAGTCCTTTCGATATTTTCACTTTTCAGGAGGATTCGGGCCCCAAAGTGAAAACAATGAAAGGACTGACACCAAAAGGTCCGCCGTCCCTACAAAGGGATGTTGCCCCGGTTCTCGTGGGTGCCGGGCACGCGCTTGTCCTTGAGGAAGCGCAGCGCGCGCACGATCTTGTAGCGCATCAGGGAGGGCTCGATCACCTCGTCGATGGAGCCCGTCGACGCCGTCTGATAAGGGGAAGCGAACCTGGCTTTGTACTCGGCGCAGAGCTTGGCGCGCAGGGCCGCCTTGTCGGCGTCGGTCTTGCAGGCCGCGATCTCGCGCGAGTAGAGGATCTCGATGGCCCCCGCCGGGCCCATGACCGCGATCTCGGCGCAGGGCAGGGCGAAGTTGAAGTCCCCCTTCATGTGCTTGGAGCTCATCGCGATGTAGGCGCCGCCGTACGCCTTGCGGAGAATGACCGTGATCTTCGGCACCGTCGCCTCGGCGTAGGCGAACAGGATCTTCGCGCCGTGGCGGATGATGCCGCCGTGCTCCTGCGTGACGCCCGGCCAGTAGCCGGGGACGTCGACGAGGGTCAGGATCGGGATATTGAAGGAGTTCAGGAAGCGGATGAAGCGCGCCGCCTTGTCGGACGCGTTGATGTCGAGGGCGCCCGCGACCTGCGCCGGGTTGTTGGCGATCACGCCGACGACCTCGCCGCCCATGCGGCAGAAGCCGGTGACGATGTTCTTCGCGTAGCCGGCCTGGACCTCGAAGAACTTGTGCTCGTCGACGAACTGCCAGATGATGTGGTGGACGCGGTAGGACTTGCGCGGGTCGAGGTCGCACATCTTCTCGAGCAGCGGGACGGAGCGGCGGATGGGGTCGGGGTTGGCCACGCGGGGCGGCTTCTCCCAGCGGTTCTGCGGCAGGTAGCTCAGCAGCTCGCGGACCTGGCGGAAGCAGTCGGGCTCGGACTTGGCCACGAAGTGGCAGACGCCGGATTTCGCGCTGTGCGCTTCCGCGCCGCCGGCGCAGGGCCCGAGGATCACCGAGATCTGCGGGATGACGCCG
>JAMPYD010000341.1 GCA_023700845.1 Elusimicrobiota bacterium
CAGCGCGATGGACGGGGCGAGCAGGGGCGCGGGGAGGCTGATGCGCGGGCTGATCACGATGTTGGGAACCGGGCCGGGCAGGTTGATCGCGGTGCCGATGTAGAGGTTGCCGCGGCCGCCGGGAAGGATCGAGGTCACCTGGGCCGAGGCCGAGGTCGCGAGGATCAGAGCGAAGGTGGAGAGGACGGTCGTCTTGGTGTTCATTGCCCCTACAGTATACGGGGCCCGGCGGGAATCGCCGATGAGTCCGGTCAACCTATGTAATTGATGTTAATCAATCGCAAATCGGCTGTAAAAACAACACAAAATTTAAATATTGCCCGAAGGACCTAGAAGGTTTCGGTGTCCAAAACGATGGTGACCGGTCCGTCGTTGACCGATTCGACCGCCATGGACGCGCCGAATTCGCCGGTGCGCACGGTCAGGCCGCCGGCGGCGAGCAGCTCCGCGGCGCGGCGGTACAGAGGCTCGGCTGTCTCCGGGCGCGCGGCGCCGGTGAAGTCGGGGCGGCGTCCTCCCTTGAGGGACGCGCACAAGGTGAACTGGGAGATCAGCAGGATCTCGCCCTTGACGTCCGCGACCGACCGGTCGAACTTGCCCTCGTCGTTGGCGAAGATCCTCAGGGCGAGGAGCTTGTCGGCCAGCTTCCTGGCCGCGGCCTCGTCGTCGCCCGCGCCGACCCCCAGGAGGACGAGGAGGCCGGGGCCGGTCGCGCGCCGCTCCCCGGCGCGGGGGCCGTCGCGCAAGGTCACGGAGGCCGACAAGACTCGCGTCGCCACGGCTTTCATGAGCTATAGTTTACCCTCTTATGCGTTTGTTTATCGCGGTCGCCGCGGATGACGAGATCAAATCGGCCGCCGCCGAGGCCGTCGCGCGCCTGCGCCGGGCCGGCGGGAGCTTCCGCTGGGTGGACCCGCGCGACATGCACACCACGCTCCGCTGGTTCGGGGCGACGCCGGAGGAACGGCTCCCGGAGATCCGGGAGCTGATGCTCCGCGCCGCCGCGGCGTCCGCGCCGTTCGAGCTCGTGTACGGCGCCGTCGGCGCGTTCGATTCGCCCGAGGACGCGCGCGTGGTCTGGATCGGCCTGGCCGAGGGCAAGGAGCCGATGGAGAAGCTCTCCGATCTGCTCGGCCGCGACGAGCCGCGACCGTACTCGCCGCATCTCACCTTGGGCCGCAATCGGGACGACGCCGCGCCGCCCGGCTTCGTGGCCGCGCTGAAGGCGGAGCCCGTCCTGAGCCTGCGCCGCCCGGTGACGAAGATCAGCCTGTACGCGAGCAAGCCGGCTCCCTTCGGCCACGCCTACGAGATCCTCTTCGAGGCGGACCTGGGCGGCGCGGCCTAGAAGTCCTCGTACTGCGGCTTCCACAGCCGCGAGAAGCCGATCGACACGCCCAAGGTCGTGACGTAGCCCTTCGTCGGGCGCGTCTTGAGCTGGAACCAGTAGAAGTCGAGGTAGGGCGCCACCGACAGGTACTTGCGCACCGGGATGCGCAGCTTGACGTTGAAGTCTCCCTCGAGGCGCAGGTCGCCCGCGGTGTCCTGCTTGGTCAGGAAGAAGTAGTTGTTCCAGAGCTCGCCCTGGAGCAGGGCCTTCGCGGGGCCGATCTCGCGCGAGAACACGGAGCGCAGGCGCAGACCGCTCTGGGTGTTCGGCGGCTCGCGGCCGAGGTCGCGCTTGATGATGCCGGCGAGCTCCAGCGAGCGGATGAAGGTGCCGTCGAAGAACTCGACGCCGGGGAAAACGCTGTACACCTGCTTGCGCTTCAGGCCGATCGCCGCCTCGAATTCTCCGTCGTACTGCAGGCCGAGCGAGGGGCCCCAGGAGCGCGCGAGCCACTCCTGACGTATGCCGCCGGCGCGGCGCGTGCCGAGGGTCAGCAGCATCAGGCGGTTGGCGGCGACGTTCGTCGTCGCGGGCGCGTTGCGCGGCTCGATGCGGCTGCGCGCGTACTCGGCCTCGACGGTGTTCGTCCACTTGAACTCGCTCTTGAGGTACTCGGCGTCGGCCTTGAACACGCCGCCGATCAAAAGCTCGTTGAAGCCCTGGATGCGGGAGTTGGGCACCGGGTCGAAGTCGTTGGAGCGCACGACCTTCGTCTGGCGCAGGTTCAGGCCGACGTCGCGGAAGTTCAGGCGCCAGAGGCCGGGCGTGCTCAGCGGCGCGCCCGTCATCCAGTCGTGGTAGGCGGCGGGCGGGGTCCTGCCCGCGCGCGCGCGCAGCTCCTCGAGCACGGCGGGGCCGACGGCGGCCGCGCCCGGCATCGGGTCGCGCGGCTCGGGCAGGCCCAGGGCCTCGGCGGCCGCGCGCGAGGTCGCCACGCGGTAGATCCCGGACGCGTCGAGCGGGGCGCCGCGCAGGCGCCTCTTGTCGTCCACCCCGCCGATCACGAAGCGCGGGCGGGCGCCGAGGGAGCCTCCGGACGCCTCGCGCTTGACCTGCGCGGCGGCCTCGTCGATGAGGGCCCGCAGCCGGTCGCCCTTGAGCGCGACGATCACCGCCGCGTCGGAGGGGCCGAGCCACTCGCGGACGTAGGACTCGCGGATCTCGCCGACGCTCTGGACGCCGAGGGCCGGGGCGAGCAGGAGGCCGGCCTCGGCCTTGGCGCGCTCCGAGAGGAGGCCGGCCGCCATCGTCCAGAAATCGCGCGATTCGTAGATCGGGAAGCCGCCGGCGCGCTCGTGCGGCGCGAACACCGCGCGCGCGTCGGGCAGGAGCGGGGGGATCGTGGAGCTGAGGACCGCGAAGGCGTCGAAGGAGCCTTCGGGATAGCCCTCGGCGGGGTTGATCGAGTCGTCGAGCAGCACCGCGGACTGCGCGACGCGCCAGTCCACGCGCTCGCCGTCGGGCGTGCGCGCGACCTCGATGAGGTTGAGGGCCGGGTCGTAGGCGCGCAGGGGAGGGAACGCGTTGGCGAAGACGGGCCGGTCGTCCTGCTCGACGACGCCGGCGGGCGGCGCGGTGCGGCTGAGGAACGGGGCGTCGTCGCCGATGATCAGGTCGAGCCCGCGCGCGAGCGTGCTCAGCCGCGCCTGATCGGCGGACGGCAGGTCGGAGAGGACGATGACGAGGTCGGCCTCGGCGCGCAGGCGCGGGATCAGCGGCTCGAGCGCCGAGAGCGGGTCGAGGATCTTGAGCCCGTCGAGGCCGTGCGCCTTGAGCAGCCGCTCGGCCCGCGGCGGCGTGAGCCCC
Source organism: Elusimicrobiota bacterium (assembly GCA_023700845.1). Classification (GTDB taxonomy): domain Bacteria; phylum Elusimicrobiota; class Elusimicrobia; order UBA1565; family UBA9628; genus GWA2-66-18. The sequence goes on from JAMPYD010000341.1 coordinate 3,197, forward strand.
GCGACGGCGACGCGCACGCCCGAGGCCGCGAACACCTCGTACGCCGGCAGGACCGTGCGAGACGTGTCCGTCGAGTGGACGAGGTTCGCCGAGAGCCAGCGCACGCCGCCGGGGTTGGCGGCGGCGTAGGCCGCCCGCGCGGGCCAGTGCTCGATCTCGGAGGCGGAGACCGAGGCGTACTTCAGGCCGGCGCGCTCGAGGGCGGCGAGGACCGCGGGGCCGCGCGCGTCGGAGGCCGCCGTGCCGAACGTGCCGCCGCGCGCCAGGCCGGTGAACGGCGCCCGGGACGCCTCGCTCTCCGCGGCCGCGCCCAG
>JAMPYD010000342.1 GCA_023700845.1 Elusimicrobiota bacterium
GCACCAGCGCGGGGCAGGCCAACGCCCACAACGACCTTCTCCAAGCGCTGACGACGACGGGTGCGGCGGGGCTCGCCGCCTACCTCTGGCTGGCCGGGGCCCTGGCGCTCCTGGCGTGGCGCTCGCGCGGAGACCCGTACCGCGCGGCCGCCGCGGGCGCCTTGGCCGGCCTTTTCCTTCAGGCGAAGCTCAACCCGGTGCCCCTGCCGGGCCTGGTCCTCGCGGCGCTGTGCGCGGCCTGGCTCTGCCCCTCTCCGGCCGCGGCGGCGAAGCCGCGCTCCGCCGCGCTCGACGGCGCCGTCCTGCTGTTCTGCGCCGCCGCCTTCGTCCTGGTCCTGCGCCTGGCCGCGGCCGACTGGAGCCATAAGAAGGCCCTCGTCTTCGCCGCCGTCGGCCGCCCCGACATCGCGCTCGCGTCGCACGAGCGCGCCGTCCGCCTCAATCCGGGCGAGGTCCAGTACCGGATGATCCACGCCTCCCTTCTGCATCAGCTGGCCGCGAAGGACACGGACCCGGCCCGCCGCCTCGGCTGGCTCGACCGCGCGGTGCGCACCGGGCGGGACGCGGCGGCCTGGCGCCCCGGCGAGGTCGACCCGCATCAGATCCTGGGGACCTCCTTGATCCTGCACCGCCGCGCCGGCGGCCCCGACCGCCTGGACGAGGCCCAGGCGGAGCTCGACCGCGCCCTCGCGCTCGACCCGAAGTTCGGGCCGCTTCTTCAAAATCTCATCGTGCTGGCCCGCGAGCGCGGCGACGCCGCGCGCGAAAAAGCGCTGACGGCGGAGGCCCAGCGCCTGGAATCCCTACGGGTCCGATGAACGGCGCGCGGCCGCTTCGATGGGCGCTCGGCGCCTGCGCCGCCGCGGCCTTGCTCTTTTTTTGGACCGGGCAGTCCGACGCCTACGGCTCCCCCCGCCTGGCCGCGCTGGCGCTGACGGCCGCGCTGGCCTGGTCGGCGCTGTGGACGCGCCCGGGTTGGAGACGCACGCCTCTCGACGCGCCGCTCGCCGGATGCCTCGCGGCCTATCTCGCCTCGATCGCCGTTTCGGCCGATCCTTTTCTCGGCGTCGTCGGCATGTACAGCCTCCACACCTACGGCCTTGCGGGCTTCGCGCTGTGCGCCGCGGTCTATCTGGCGTGCGCGTGGTCCGACGAGCCCGATCAGCCGGACCGGCTGCTTCTCTCGGCCCTCTGGGCCGCGTCGGCGTCGGCAGTCTACGGCCTCCTCCAAAAGCTCGGCCTCGAACTGTTCGCGGGCGTGCGAGCCTCCGGCAGCGGCCGCCTGATCGGCCCCCAGGGCGACCCGGTCCCGTTCGGCGCCTGCCTCCTCCTCTTCATCCCCGTCGCCGCCCATTTCTGGCGCGACCCCGCGCCGTCGCGGCGCGCGGCCGGCCGGGTCGGCGGCGCGCTCGTCGCGGCCGCCCTCGCCTTGACGGTGTCGCGCGGAGCGTGGCTCGGCGCCGCCGCCGGCCTCGCGGTCTATCTCTGGCTGGTCTCGCCGGCGGTCTCCCGTCGGCGTTGGCTGCTCGCGATCGCATTGGGCGCCGCGGGGGCCGTCGCGGCAGCCGCTCTTCTTCGTCCGACGGCGAAGGCCTCGGACAGCGCGCGATTGGCCCTTTGGGAGTCCGTCGCGCGCTCCGTCCCCCGCCATCCGTGGCTCGGCGAAGGTCCGGACACGGTGCAGTCCATCGTGCGCCGCGAGCGCACCGACGCGTTCATTCGCGCCCTGGGGCCTTCGAAGACCCAGGTCAGCGCCCACAACGACCTCCTGCAGATCGCCGCCACCATGGGCCTGGCGGGGCTGGCCGCCTACCTGTGGCTGCTGCTCGGCGCCTGGCGCTGCGTGAGCGCCGCGCTGAAGGACGGCCGCCATCGCTCGTCCGCCGCCGCGATCGCGGGCTCCTTGGCCGGGCTGTTCGTCCAGGCCAAGGTCAACCCGGTCCCTCTCGAAGCGATGGTTCTCGCCGCCCTGTTCCTCGGCCTGTGCGCGCGCGGCGCGCCGCGCCCGGCCCGCGTGCTCCCGCTCAAGCTCGCCGCCGGAGGGGCCTGCGCCGCGGTCTTCGTCCTCGGCCTCTGGCTGTGCCGCGCCGACCGTCAGTTCCTGCGGGCCCGGTCCTACGAAGCCGCCGGGCGTCCCGCGCCGGCCCTCAAGGCCTATCGCGCCGCCGTCTCCCTCAACCCCTACGAGTTCCACTACCGCCTGAACGCGGCGCGGTACACGGTCTCCCTGGCCGTCGCCAATCCGAACGCCGAGGTTCGTCTGGCGCTCATCGAGGAGGCGGTCGAGTCCGGGCGGGAGGGCGTTCGCCGCAGGCCGGCCCTCGCCGACGGCTTCGCCATGCTGGGGTCCTACCTCCTGCTCGCGGGCGCGCACGGCGCCCCCCCGCGCCTCGACGAGGCCGCCCCCGCCCTCGACTCCGCCCTGGAGCGGGACCCCTCCTTGCCCGCTTTGCTCGAAAACCGCATGAAGCTGGCCCAGGCCGTCGGCGACGCGCCGCGCGCCGAGGCCCTGCGCGCCAGGCTGGAGGTCGTAACCGCTAACCGATAACAGACAACGCTAGACAGCATTAGACGACACTTGATGGATATTCCATCCAGTGTCGTTTTTTATTGTCTATATATCTTATTTCGCCATCGAATCCAGCGGACGATGTTGCGGGTTTGCGAATGTTTTACGAAGAAAATTTCTCAAGGTTTGCGGCTATTAGGAATGACCTCCGGGCCTTGACATGACACACTCTCGTACGCGCGCGCGAGAAGAAGTATTCGGGCGCACGCGCGATCAATAGCAAGACGGACTGGAGAGACCGGACATGAACACGAAGATGAGGACGCTGAAGGCCGCGCTGCTGAGCGCGGCGCTGGCGCTGCTGGCGCCGACGGCCGCCCACGCGGACGCGAACCCGGGGAACGACTCGGGTTCGTTCACCATCCGCATCACCCCGAACGTGGATCTCGGGGTGGTGGTGGACACGACGGGCGCGAACTGGGCAGGGACCTCGGCGAACCTCGAGGACCTGACGTCGAACCTCGGCACCGACACGCGGCTCGACGCGCCGATCAGCATCGCGATGGCCGGCAACCTGAACAACCAGGAGCTGACTTTGACGGGCGTCGCGCTGAACACCTGGCAGCTGGACACGGACGAGGTGGACGTTCAGGACCAACTGCGGCTGTACGCGCTGTTCGGCGTGGCTCCGGTCGTATCGGGCTCGCCGAGCGTGGCGAGCTTCGACGGCACGGCGAACCTGATCACGACCTCGGCGAAGCGGGCGGGGCAGGTCCAGGCGGACGAGGGCGGCGACACGAATCACACCTTCGAGCTCCCCTCCGGCGGCGGCGGCGAATACGCCGACGTGGACGGGATGCTGTCGACGGCGACGCGCAAGCTGTGGCTGCGGGCGCGCACTCCGACTTATTCGTCGACGGACGGGCAGGCGGCTTTCACGGGGACGGTCACCGCGGTGACCGGCATCGGATTCTAAAAACTGACGCAAGGAGATTAGCACA
>JAMPYD010000343.1 GCA_023700845.1 Elusimicrobiota bacterium
CGGGCGGCGGAGGCGCGCACGGCCTCGTCGGGGTCGGCGATCGCGCTCAGAAACGGCGCGGAGGCGCCGGCGGACCCGAGCCGGGCCAGGGCGATGGCGGCGGCGTCGCGCACCTCGCCCTCGGGGTCCTTGTGGGCGGACTCGATCGCGGCGCGCGCGTTCTCGCCCGCGATCTCGCCGAGCCTGAGCACGGCGCGCGCCCGGGCGGCGTCGCGGGCCATGCGCCGCAGCTCCTGCGCGGGCGTGGTGGGCGGCGCGCCGCCGGCGGTCTTCGTCTCGTCGATGAGGTTGGTCAGGCCGTCCACCTCTCCGAGGCGGTACAGGCTCGCCGCGGCGGAGATCCTCACGTCGGGGTTGGCGTCGGTCAGCGCGCGCTTGAGGAACGGGATCGCCGCCCGGTTGTTGAGCTCTCCCCAGGAGGCGGCGACGACGGCGCGCACCTCGGGATCGGGATCCGCGCCCGACGAGGACAGCATCGCGACGGCCTCCCGGCCGAGCTCCGCGCGCGCGGCCGCCGTGGACTTGACGACGGCGGGCTTGGCCGCTTGGGCGGAAATGGCGAGGAACGCCGGGCCGGCGGCGAGGAGCAGCATGCCCCAGGATGTTATCAGGGAAGCGTTACGGTAATATTTCAACGCGGGGGCTATAGTCCGGACGGGGACGGAAATCTGGTGCGCCCGCCAGGAATCGAACCCGGATCACTTGGTTCGAAGCCAAGTACTCTATCCGTTGAGCTACAGGCGCACTGATGAAAGTTTAGGACATTCCCGCCCCCCCTGCCAGGGGTGTAGTACACTGTGCCTCAACGGATGAAAATATTCCTGGTCACGGGCGCGACGGGATATGTCGGCGGGCGTCTCGCGCCGCGCCTGCTAGCTCCGGACCGGACGGTGCGGGTCCTGGTCCGCGATCCGGGACGCGTCGTCGGACGGCCGTGGGCGGCGGGCGTGCAGGTCGCGCGCGCGGACCTGCGCACGGGCGAGGGCCTCGTCGAGGCGATGCGCGGCGTCGACACCGCCTATTACCTGGTCCACTCCATGACGGGCGGCGGAGACTTCGCGGGCCTCGACCGCGAGGCCGCGCGCCGCTTCGGGGCGGCGGCGAAGGCCGCCGGAGTCTCCCGCATCATCTACCTGGGCGGCCTGCTCCCCGAGGCCGCCGCGTCGGAGCATCTGGCCAGCCGCGCCGAGGTGGGCGCCATCCTCGCGGAGGCGGTTCCCACGACGGAGCTGCGCGCCGGCCCCATCGTCGGCTCGGGCTCGGCGTCCTTCGAGATGGTGCGCTACCTCACCGAGCGCCTTCCCCTCATGCTCGCGCCCGGCTGGATCGACCACGAGGTCCAGCCCATCGCCATCCGCGACGTGCTCTCGTATCTCACCTTGGCCGCGGAGCTCCCGCCGCAGGGCGTGATCGACATCGGCGCCGACCGCCTGACCTTCCGCCGCATGGTGGAGACCTACGCCGAGCTGCGCGAGCTGTCCCGCGTCATCTGGACCGTCCCCGCCCTCATGCCTCAGCTGGCGGCCCGCTGGATCGGGGCGCTCACGCCGATCCCGAACGCGCTGGCCGTGCCGATCGTCCAAGGGATGATGCAGGACCTGGTCGCCGACACGCGCCGCGCGCGCGAGGCGTTCCCCGGCGTCGTTCCTCTCGATTACCGCACCGCGGTCGCGCTGGCGCTCGTGCGGGTGGAGACAGGCGAGGTCGAGACGCGCTCCCGGCTCGTGAGGGCCGCCCCGGCGGCCGTCTTCCGGGCCTTCAGCGGCGTGGGCGGCGACCGGGGCTGGCCGGCCTGGGAGTGGGCGTGGATCGTGCGCGGCGCGCTCGACCGGCTCGCCGGGGGCCCCGGCCTGCGCCGCGGGCGCCGCCATCCCGACGAGATCCTCCCCGGCGAGGCCCTGGACTTCTGGCGCGTCGAGGCGGCCGAGCCCCCCCGCCTGCTGCGCCTGCGCGCGGAGATGCGCCTGCCGGGCCGCGCCTGGCTGCAATGGGAGGCCTTCCCAGAAGAGGGCGGGACGCGCCTCGTGCAGACGGCCCTGTTCGCCCCTGACGGGCTGATCGGCACCGCTTACTGGTACGGCCTATACCCGTTCCACCAGTTCATCTTCTCGGCGATGGTCGACGCCCTCGCCCGCCGCGCCGAGTCCCCTTCTCAGGGGGCGTGACACCCGGCGCAGACCTGCTCGATGCCCTTCTTCAGCGGCGCCTTGCGGTGGGCGCCGAGCTCGTGGCACTTGGCGCAGCCCATCAGGTCGGCGTGCATCGAGTGAGGCATCGTCTTACCCTTATGCTTGACGGTCTCCGCGGGCACCTTCACGCCCGCCTTCTGGTGGCAGAGCACGGCGCAGTAGGAGCCGGACAGCAGGGGCTGCTCGGAGAGGTCCGCGACCTTCGCTCCCGCGGCGGAAGCCGCGGCGTCCAGGCCCTCGTCGACGCGCCGCAGCGCGACCGACGCGAGGTAGACGTTGTGCTCGGCCCGCTTCTTGCCGATGAAGCCGAGGATTTTCTGCGCCTGCGCGAGAGTCTCCTTCGTCTTCGCCCGGCCGGCCGCGGGCATCGCGTCGACGGCCTTGGCCGTTTCGGCGGCCTTGGCGGCGAGCGCCGCCTCGGTCTTGAGCACCTCGTCCCTGACCGAGCCCCACATGCCCTCGAACTTGGGGCCGTGGCAGCGCACGCAGGCCTGGTCGCCGGCGACGTAGGTCACCTCGGCGCGGCCGTCGGCGCTCTTCTGACCGGCGTCCTTCTGATAATGGCAGCCTGAGCAGTCGACCCGCGCCAGGAACATCGGCGAGGGGATCTCGGGCAGGCCGAGGGCCTTGACCCGGCCGGAGTAGAACTCGATCTCGCCGGCGTGCTTGTCCTTGTGGCACAGGCCGCATTCGAACGACGGGGTCGGCTGATGGTTCGAGATGGCCTGCGGGCCCTTCGCCTCCGCCGCCTTCACGGCCGCGCCGGGGACGGCCTCGCCCTTGATGGGCGGCAGGCGCCCGCCGGTGTCGGCGAAGCCGTGGCGGATCTCCTGGTGGCAGTGGATGCAGGCGATGTTCTTGTGAGTGACGTGCTTCTCGTGCAGCTCCGGGACGTTGTCGTAGACCTTGAGCGCCTCGGGGGTGTTGTGGCAGGTGATGCAGCGGTCCTTGGGCGCCTGGCCCTCGCCGCGCACCACGTCGCGGTGGCAGCTCTGGCAGGTCACGCCGCGGTTGACGAACTCGGCGTGGCGGTAGGTCGCGCCGCCGACGTTGAACTCCTTCTTGGGCACGGCGTGGCAGCCGGTGCAGCCTCCGACGGGCTTGAGGTCGCGGCCCGTGCCCTGGCCTTTGAAGTGGCACAGGTAGCAGGCGTCGTAGGTGACCTCGATGTGGCTTCCGACCATGACCTGCGAATGGCAGGACACGCAGCGCAGCTGGCGGCCGCGGCGCTTCTCGGTGAGATGGGGGCGGTGGTCGAACTGGATGCCGGTCTTGGCCGTGACGCGGCCCTCGAGCAGGCGGGTCGAGTGGCAGCCGGA
>JAMPYD010000344.1 GCA_023700845.1 Elusimicrobiota bacterium
TGCGCACGCTCAACGACGCCAAGGCCGTCACGCGCCGCCCGCTGATCGTGGGCTTCTTCACCGACGAGGAGGGCTGCCGCTTCGGCACTGACATGCTGGGCAGCGCCGTGGCCACGCGGCGCCTGCCGCTCGACACGGCCTACGCGCTGCAGGACCGCGACGGCCTGAAGGTGAAGGACGAGCTCGGGAAGATCGGCTTTCTCGGCACGGAGCCGGTCGGCAGGCTCAAGCCGCACGCTTATCTCGAGTGCCACATCGAGCAGGGCCCCATCCTGCGCCACAAGGGCCTCGACTGCGGCGTCGTCATGGGCGTGCAGGCGATCTCCTGGCAAGAGCTGACCATCATCGGCAAGTCCTGCCACGCGGGCACCACGCCGATGAGCTTCCGCCGCGACGCGGGCCTCGCCGCCGCCCGTCTCAACGTCGCCCTGCGCGACATGACCCGCTCCGGCCGCTACGGCCGGGAGATGCGCGCGGCGATGGGCGCGGTGCGCCACGTCCCGGGCATGGTCAACGTCGTGCCCGGCCGCGCGATCGTCTCCGTCGACCTGCGCAACCCCTCCGACGCCCTGATGAAGAAGGCGGAGAAGGATTTCGCCGCGCTGTGCAAAAAGGTGGCCAAGCGGGACGGCGTGACCATCACCAGCCGCCGCACGGCCAAGACCCCGCACGTCCCCTTCGACGCGTCGGTGCAGGCCCTCATCGCCGCGCAGGCCGACCGTCTGGGACTGTCCCACGAGCCCATCCTCTCCGGCGCCGGCCACGACGCCCAGGAGTGGAGCCGCGTCTGCAAGACGGCCATGGTCTTCGTGCCGGGCGAGTACGACGGGATCAGCCACAATCCGCGGGAGTTCTCGACTTTGAATCAATGCCGAAACGGCGTGAACGTTCTTCTCGGGGCGGCCCTCGCCTTGGCCGAGGAAAAGCGATGAGCACCGTCCGCGCGGCTTTGACGCAAACGGTCAACGCTTACCCGGACATGCCGGAGTCCACGGCGAAGCTCCGGAACCTCAAGAAACGCCTCGACGCGGTCCGCGGGGCGAACGTGGAGCACAACGTCGGCCTGATCCGCGTCGCCGCGAAGGCCGGGGCGAAGGTCGTCTGCCTCGGGGAGCTGTGCACCGGCCCTTACTTCGCGATGATCAAGGATCCGATGTGGCTGGCCCTGGCCGAGGACGCGGCGACGGGGCCGAGCGTCAACGCCTTCGCCGAGGCCGCCAAGGAGAACAGGATCGTCGTCGTGGCGCCGATCTACGAGCTCGACGCCAAATCCAAGCGCCGCTTCAACACCGCGGTCGTCATCGAGGCCGACGGGAAGGTCCTCGGCAAGTACCGCAAGACGCACATCCCCTGCGGCGCCAACGAGCAGGGCGAGTTCGCGGAGACGTTCTACTACGGGCGCAGCGAGGGGCCGCAGAACAAGAAGTCGCCGAAGATACTCGGAAAGAATCCCTACTTCCCCGTCTTCAAGACCTCGGTCGGCAACGTCGGCGTCGCGATCTGCTACGACCGCCATTTCGAGGGCGTCGTCGCCGCCCTGGCCGCGGCCGGAGCGGAGATCGTATTTTCTCCCGCGGTCACCTTCGGGGCGAAGTCGAAGCTCCTGTGGGAGAAGGAATTTTTAGTCGACGCTTGCCGCCACCGCCTCTTCATCGGCGGCTCCAACCGCCGCGGCGCGGAGAAGCCGTGGAACCAGGAGTACTTCGGCGCGAGCTACTTCGCCGGCCCCGACGGAGAGAAGGTCTCCAACCGCTCCCCGCGCCCGGACCTCGTCATCGCCGACCTCGACCTCGCCTCGCTCAAGAAGCCGGACCCCTCGGGCTGGAACCTCCGGCGCGACGTCCGCCCGGATATTTATTAGCGCCGGCCGAAATCCCGCGTTTTTAAAAAAATAAAGCTGAATATCAAAGGGCTATCCACCGTCGGCGCCGATGGTGAATAGCGCTTTATAATAAAAGATTATTTTTTTGAAAACGAGGGGCGGCCGAGGCCTTCGCCCGCCTCGCCGAGTCACTTCACGCGGCGCTCGACGGCGACGACCTTCTTGTCCTCGAGGATGACGCGCGTCTGCGCCCGCGGGTCCACGGCGTCCGTCGCGACGCCGACGCCGGTGCCGTAGCTGCTGCCGCCCCCCATGCTCGACATGCCGAACCCGAGCCCCACGCTCGGCCCGCCCCCGACGCCGTACTCCCAGACCTCCTGGGTCGTCGTCGCCGTCTTCTGGGAATAGACGCGGCCGGGCTTGCCCAGCGCGATCAAGACCTGCTGCTCCGTGAAGCCGATCTCCGCCCGGCCTTCGCGGATGGCCGTCTGAACCTCCGGCGGGAAGGCGTCGAAGGCGGCCTGGTTCTTCTTGATGCGCGACTGGGGCGACTGGCACGCCGCGAGCGCGGCCGCCAGCATGAGCACGACGATGCCGCTGGACATGGGCTCACCCCCCGCAATCATTGGAGCAACGAATCGGCCCATCCTGGGACTTTTGGCGGACGCGGATAGGCCGCAAGGCCCGTGCCTATCGCGCGGCGGTCCTGGTATAATCGATCATCGCCTTAAGGAGGCCCACCTTGAAGTACGCGATTCTCGCTTTGATGCTCGCCGTGCCCGCCGCCGCCCAGGATCGCGCCGCCGAAATCGACTGGGAGAACCATCTCCAAGACCTCGAATCGAAGAAGGCCGCGCAGGCCGTGGAGCGCGCCAAGTCGATCGCCGCGATCGAGCGCACCCTTGTCGCGATGAACGACGGCCCCGAGGCCGGCGGCCGCGTCGTGGCGTACATGAACGACAAGGGCATCGAGGTCAAGCTCGGCTCCGACGTGCAGACCGAGCCCGTCAGCGTGACGGTCCGCTCCGGCAAGACGACGATCTGGCTCGCCCCCTCCCTTCCCGCCTACCCGCGCGTGTACGGCCCCCTCGTCGCCAAGGAGATCGCGGCGCTGATGTACGCCGACATGCCCGCCTCCGCCGAGCGCTCCTACATGGTGCGCGGCACCGCCGGACGCGTCTGGATCGAGCTCGGCGGCGAGCCGAGCAAGCTGCCCGTCATCGAAGGCCTCAAGGACCTGAAGGTCCCCGCCGTCTCCGAGGCGATGGGCGCCTGGGCGACCGACGCGGCGCAGATGGCCCTTTACAAGATCGGCCAGGCCGAGAACCTCCCCGAGCTCTACGAGCTCAAGGAGAGCCCGGCGGTCGAGGCGGCCAACAAGCGCTTCGTCATCTTCCTGCTCGACGAGCGGGACGTCCGCAACTCCGCCGGCCTGCGCTAAGCGCCGGCGTCTAGGCGTTGACGTAGCTGACGGCGTCGGGCGCCAGGAGCGCCTTGCGCAGAAGGTCCATGATCAGCGCGTAGGTGAGGTCCACCTCGCCGTCGGCCGTCCCCTTCGCGGTGCCCGCCGGATCGGCCGCGGCGTAGGACACGCGGAAGCCCGGCCCCGCGTATTCGGCCCGTCCGTCGCGGAGGGCGAGGCTGTACTCCTTCCCCGAGAAGCGGCCGAACACGGCGCCA
>JAMPYD010000345.1 GCA_023700845.1 Elusimicrobiota bacterium
GCGCAGAAGCTCGATCGACGGGAGCGCCTTCTTGATGCGCTCCGCCAGGGTCACCTCGGCCTGCGTCGCCGCCCCGAACGTCGAGCCGCGCGCGACCGCGTCCTGCGCCGCCTTGACGAGCTCGCGCCGGGCGTGGCCGAACATCAGCGGCCCCCACGACAGGCAGAAGTCCAGGTAGGACTTCCCGTCGTCGGCGAACAGGTACGCGCCGGAGCCGCCGTGCACGAACAGGGGCGTGCCGCCGACCGACTTGAAGGCGCGCACCGGCGAGTTGACGCCGCCGACGAGGGACTGGCGCGCGCGCGCGAAGATCTTCTTCATGTCCGTCGGCACGGGGTTCTTCTTCAGGCGAGCCATTTGGCGGCCTCCAGGGCGTAGTAGGTCAGGATGAAGTCGGCGCCGGCGCGCTTGATGCACATCAGGGACTCGAGGGCCATCTTCCTCTCGTCGACCCAGCCGTTGGCAGCCGCGGCCTTGATCATCGCGAACTCGCCCGACACCTGATAGGCGGAGGTCGGCAGGCCGAACTCCGTCTTCACGGCCTTGAGCACGTCGAGGTAGGGCAGGGCGGGCTTGACCATCACCATGTCCGCCCCCTCCTCCACGTCGAGCGCCACCTCGCGCATCGCCTCGTTGAAGTTGGCCGGGTCCATCTGGTAGGTCGAGCGGTCGCCGAAGCTGGGCGGGCTCTCCGCGGCCTCGCGGAACGGCCCGTAATAGGCGCTCGCGTACTTGGCGGCGTACGCCAGGATCGGGGTGTCGCCGAAGCCGTGCTCGTCGAGGGACTTGCGGATCGCCCCGACCTGGCCGTCCATCATGCCCGACGGCGCGATGATGTCGAAGCCGGCCTTGGCCTGGGACGCGGCGGTCTTGGCCGCGAGATGCAAGGTCGGGTCGTTGAGCACCTTCCCGTCCTTGACGATGCCGCAGTGGCCGTGGTCGGTGTACTCGCAGAAGCACAGGTCGGCCATCAGCAGGAGGTTGGGGTGCTTGTCCTTGATCGCCTTCGCGGCGGTCTGCACGATGCCGTTGGCGGCGTAGGCCCCGGAGGCCTTGGCGTCCTTCTTGTCGGGGATGCCGAACAGGATCAGGCCCGGGATGCCCTCGCGCACCGCGGTGTCGGCGGCCTTCACCGCGTTGTCCACGGAGTACTGGAAGTGGCCGGGCATCGAGGAGATCGGCCTTCTCTCCCCCTTGCCGGGACGGATGAACAGCGGGAGGATGAAGTCTTTCGCGGAGAGATCGGTCTCGCGGATCAGGGCGCGAAGGGCGGGAATGGAGCGCAGGCGGCGGGGGCGCTTAGTGGGGAAGCTCATAGGCCGCATTTTACATCATCGACGGCCGATTTCATCTGACGCGAGGCAAGCCCGTCCGTCGCCGGCCGATCTTCTCGAAGGCCCGGCGGGCGTGGCCGGTCTTCATGAACTTCGCCCAGACGCCGCCGGAGCGGGCGTTCTCGATCGCGAGCAGCATGGCGCCCTGGTCGATGCCGACGGCGTCGGGGGAGCGCCAAAGGCCGTCGGCGTTGAAGCGCTCCCGCCAGCGCGGGTCGGTGTTGAAGGCGTCGGAGAAGCCGTAGCGCCCCCAAATGCGGTCGCCGTACTTCGCCTTCATGTGGCGCAAGGCCGCGACCGAGAGCTTGGGCGTGTGCGCCATCGAGCCGCCCGCCGCCGCCGGGGCGATGGTCCCGTCCTGGATGATCGCGTTGGGGTAGGCGCCGTAGGCCCGGTAGCCCTCGGGGCCGTCGCAGGCGGTCAGGCCCCAGCACTTCGGGCCGTACGTCGCGTACTCCTTGCTCCCGGAGATCGCCGCGTCGCGATGGGCGAGCGCGGCCTCCACCGAGTTGGCGAAGTAGTCCTGGCCCGCGTCGTTCCAGCCGCGCAGGTCGAGCCACAGTTGGGAGTATTGGTGCGTGAACAACGGCCCCGACGCCTGGGTCAGCGGCCCCTTCTCCGGGCGCTTCCACGCGCGCCACGACTCGGCGGGCAGCGGGAAGGTGGGCGAGCCGAGGCCGAGGATGTAGAGAATCTGGTGCTCGCTGTAGTCGTCCCAGCGAGCGGAGAGAAAGCCCCCGCGCCGGCTCCAGCCCATCGACAGCGTGCGCGACTCGGGCTTGGCCCCGCCGTCGGTCATCATCCACGGGAAGTCCACGCGCTCGTAGATCTCGCGCGCCAGGCGGTCCGCCTCGGTCCCCGCGAAATGCTTCCCGGCCGTCAGCGCCCCGGCCAGCAGGAGCGCCGTGTCGATCGAGGAGATCTCGGAGGAGAACAGCGGCTCGCCGTCGGCCGCCTCGACGAAATGATGGAACCAGCCGCGCTCGTGGACCTGACGGTCCTTCAGGTGCCGCAAGGTCGTCAGCGCCCGCGCGTAAGCCTGCTCGCGCGTGATCCAGCCGCGGGTCTCGGCGATCGTCAGCGCGGTCAGGCCGAAGCCGGTCGCCGCCAGCGAGGCGACGCCGCGGTCTCCCCCGCCGAAGTTTCCCGCCCGGTCCTTGGTCAGGCCGGTGACGGGGTCGGTCTGCTCCCAGAAATAGAGAAACGACTTGCGCTGGACCTCGTCGAGGAAACTTTCGTCGCTCTTGCTGAAGCCCGCCGCACCCGCCCTCGCCGCGACCGGGAAAGGGTCCTCGATCTCGACGCGATAGGCCTCCGCGTCGCCCGCCCCGACGTAGAGCGCCGCCGTCCCGTTCTTGCCGCGGATCAGGCCGCCGCTGAAGAGGACGTCCTCGAGGTCGGGCCGTTTCGACGCCCCGGCCGGCAGGCGGCCGCGCTCGAGCAGGATCTTCATCGGCGAGCGCCGTCCCGTCGCCGGGTCGACCGTGAAGGCCATCGGATAATAATGCCGGCCGCCCGTCTCGTCGAACCGGGCGATATGGCCCAGGACGCCCACGCGCCCGTCCTTCAGGAGGTGGAGCTCGTTGGCCCCGCCCCATTCGTCGGGACGGAACAGGCCCTCGAATATTTCGGCGCGGGAGATCGCGCCGGGCTCGAGCGCGCCCAGGCCGTCGAGGACCGTCATCGCGATCTTGCCCCGCCCGCCGATCTCGCCCTGCGGCCGCGTCACGACGAGGAGCTTACCGCCGGGCAATTCGGCCAGGCGTATGTCCTTCATCCCGTCGGGGCCGACCGCGAAGCGCTTGAGCTTCGACAGCGAGGCGCCGCGATGGAACACCGTGCGGTAGCCCAGGCCGCCGTCCTTGGGAAAGGTCTCCACGCCGCCCAGCACCAGCTCGCCGCCGATCTTGGCGACGAAAGGGTCCTGGAGCTTCAGTCGCGGCGCGCCCGCCAGCGGCCGCCAGCGTCCGCGGCTTTTCTCGAAGAAGATCGTCTCGGACTCCTCGCTGTCGCGCGCCTCGACGCGGGCCGCCAGGACCTCGACCTTCCTTCCGCGGAACGTCGTCCGAAACGGCGCCGTCGGATTATAGGCGTCCCGGCCTCCGATCCCGGTGAAGACGAGCCTGCGGCCGCTCGCGGCCTCGCCGCCCGCGCGGTAGCCCGCCAGC
>JAMPYD010000346.1 GCA_023700845.1 Elusimicrobiota bacterium
GCGACGAAGGGCGTGATCGCCCCGGCCGAGCGCATCGCCAGCTTCACGAGCAAAGCGATGCAGGCCAGCGACGGATTCGACATCGAGGTGCCGGACATCCCGGTGTGCTTTCCGTCTTCCAGATCCGACGCCGAGCGCGGGGAATCCTTGGACTTCGCCGAGTAGACGCCGTCCTTGTAGACGTTGCTCGAGCCGGGAGACGTCGTGACGTCCCCGCCGATCGCCGTGATCTCGGGCTTGAAGCGGAAGCGCTTGATCGCGTACCGGCGGTCGATGTCGGGGCCCACGGAGCTGTAGAACGAGATCTCCCGGATGCCGTCGTCCTTGCTCTTGGCGGCCGCGGCGACCGCGATGACCTCGACGCCGGCCGCGGGCTGGCTCAAGGTGCGGTCGAAGGGGCCGGAGTTGCCGGCGCTCGCGGTCACGATGGGGTACTCGCCCGCCACGTTCTTCTGCTTCGTGAGCTGGGAGAAGAAGTCCGCGAGGTTGTCGGCCGAGGAGCCCCGGCTGCCGAGGCTCAGGCTGATCACGTCGACGCCCTTCTTCTGGGCGATCGCGGCCGAGCCCATGATCTCGCCGTCGGACGCCCCGGGCTGGTCGCGGGAGAACACCTTCGCCATCGTGCCGATCGCGCCCTTCGCCATCCCGAGGAAGCCCTCGTTGCCGGAGATCGAGGTGCCGGCGACGTGCGTGCCGTGGCCGATCCAGTCCTCGGTGCCCTCGTCGACCATGTCGACGACGTCGAGCCGCCCGCCGAAGTCCGTGTGCGTCGCGTCCGCGCCGGTGTCGATCCACAGGATCGAGCCGGCCGCGCCCGTGATCCCGAGCTTCCACACCGGCTTGACGCCCTGGAGTTCGGCGGAGTCCATCAGATGCGGCTGGAAGTCCGACTGGGAGTCGAGGATCTCGGCGGTGGAGCTCACGAACTTGCGGATCGCGCTCGCGTTGCGGCGCGGCACGGTCACGTAGATCTCCTGGCGGCCGACGTCGGCGCCGAACACGTGGCGCACCGCGACCTCCATCTTGTCGAACAGCTCGAGCTGCTGGCCGAAGCCGGCGTCCTCGAGCGACTTGCGCGCGGTCGCCCGGCCCTCCTCGGTGAACGAGGCGTTCGGCACCGAGGACGCGATGCGCCCGCCCTGCACGGGCCGCAGCCAGAGGCCGACGCGGGCCTCGACCTTGCGCAGGATCAGCAGGTGGCCGCCGTCCTCGAGGTCCACGCGCGTGACCTTGAACTGGCCGCCGTCGGCGGACTCCCAGTAGCGCAGCAACTTCTCCCAGGACACGACGCCGGGATCGTCCGGGCCGAAGGACAGGAAGGCGAAGCCGCGGTCGCGCAGGCCGGAGTACAGGCCCTCCATCAGGCCCGACACGCCGACGCCCTTGAGGCGCTGCGAGGCGATCTGGCGCCAGAGCTTGCGCACCTCGCCCTCGAACGCCTGCAGCGCGCGGCGCGAGCCGTTCTCCTTCAGCCGCTGGGCGCGGCCCACGAGGTCCGTCCACGCGCTGGCCTCGGCGGTGCCGTCGAACGCGGCGCCGCGCACGACGAGGCGGGTGGCCAGCACGTAGAGGCTGTCGAGCTGCTTGAGCACCTCCTGCAGGCGGAGGCTCTCCTTGGACTTCGGCTCGGGCAGGGCGCGGGTCGCGCGCCCGAGGACGATCGCCCGGTAGCGGTTCGCCGACCCGGCGAGGGCCTTCTGCGGCTCGTCGTCGTTGAGCGCGGTGACGCGGGCGGCGCCGTCGGAGAGGCCGGCGTAGAGGGTCGGGTCCTCGAGCTCCTTCGAGTCGGGATTGAGCACGAGGACGTCGTACGGGCGGGAAAGGCGAAGGGAGGTCTGGGTCTGGGTGAGGGCCCGCTGCAGGCCGGACACCTTGATCTGCTTGAGCGCGCGGGGGCCCTTGAACTCGGCGGCGCGGGCGCGGACCTCGGAGACGATCGCCGACAGCAGGCCGCGGAGCGCCCCTCGCGGGGGGCCGCGCGGAGCGCTGGCCTTCATGTGCGTGAGCTCGTGGAGCAGGATCTGACGCAGCAGCCACGGCGTCGCCGCGAGCTCGGGGCGGACCCAGATCTGGCCGCGCGAGGCGAAGGCGAACGTGAAATCCTTCCATCGGTTGTCCGGGCGGTAAGGCTTGACCAGGGCCGCGGCGTTTCCGTCGAGGCGCCCCTCCAGGACCTCGGCGCGCAGGAAGGCGCGCAGCTCGGCGTCGGTGACCTTGCGGCCGCGCCACATCGCGCCGGCGAAGGAGACCGCGTCGATGACGGCGTTCAGGACGAACGCGCCGGTGAGGACCATCGCGCCGATCGCCGCGACGGCGAGAATCGTGGCGCCGACCGTCGGCTCCGCCTGCGCGGCGGCGAACGCGCCCGCGCCCCAGCGCGCGAACTCGGTCAGGCCCCAAGCAAGACCCGAAAGGCCCGCGAAGGCCAGAGGAAACCCGAGGCCGCGTTTCTCGCCTTCGGGTTTGGTCGGCGCGGCGGGCTCGGGGATGACGGGCGCTCCGTTTTCCCGGGACGAGGCGGTCAGTTGGGAGCGGCGGAATGACTGAGAAACGGACACGTCGACGCCGGCGCCCGCATCCGCGCCCATTTCGTTGCCGTTCAAAAGCCGTTCCCCGGTGACGCGCTCCGCGAAATCTTGAGCGGCGGCGGCCCCGAAGGACTCGCCCGGAGCCGAGGGTTTGACGGCCTCGAGGGCCGAGGGAACGGCGGCGTTCGGGAGAACGGGCTTGGCGGCGGCGATAACGGGCTTGACGCCGACGAGGGCGGCCGCCGGAACGGCGGCGGCCGGCGCCGCGATATTAACGGCCGCGTTGAGGGACGGCGCCGCGAGCGACGGAGACAACGACATCAACGGCGAACTTAACGGCAAAACGGATGGAGAACCCAACCCGGCGCCAGGAGTCGCGGGGAGCAGCCCGAGCTGGGGAACGACGGAGACGGATACGGCCTTTCCGGCAACCTGCTGAGCGAACGCCGACGACGCCGTGGGGCCCCACGAGCACAGCGTTATCGCCGCGCTGAGCGCGGCGGACAGAGAGCGGCGCGACGAAGAATATTTATTCATCACTGCAAAAAGATCATGTCCGGGTGCGCTTCCTCGGCCTTCTTCGGCTCGAGGGGACGGCGCTTCGGCTCGGGCGCGACCTTGCGGCTCGGCTTCTCGATGATCGGCTCGTTAAGACGCTTCGCATCGTCGACGACGCCCGGGGTGCGTTTCTTGTAAATGATCTTGTACCCGCGCCCGATCTCATAGGGAAGGGCCACGCCGATCTGGGCGATCCAGCTGCGGTACTGGAGCCGGCCGAGGGCCTTGATCTCGGCGTTGAAGAAGGCGCTCCACTTGGGCCGCGCGTATTGCACGCCTGCGATCCAGCGGCCCTGGCTCTGCTCGGGATGCTCGCTGCCCTCGCCGACGACGTCGGCGATCAGGAAGGTGCGGCTCTTGAGCTCGAGCTTGGAGCGCACCGAGCCGGTGGCGTAGTTGTAGCCGAAGCCCGCGA
>JAMPYD010000007.1 GCA_023700845.1 Elusimicrobiota bacterium
CCAGGCCGCCCGCGAGCAGGACGCGGCCGTCGTTCAGACGGGCGATCTCGCCCAGCATCCGCGGCTGCGTGAACGCCCCCGTCGCCGTCCAGACGCCCTGATCGGAGGAGCGCTTCTCGATGGACAGCGCGGCCGAGCCGTCGAAGCCGGTCCCCGTCAAGGCGGCCGGGACGCTCGTGTCGACCGTCGCCGAGGACGGCGTGATCGAGGCCACCGCGAGGTGGACGGGAACGGGAGGCGTCACGACCGTCAAAGAGGAGGTGTAGGCGGAGGCGACGAGGTCGGCGTTGAGGGCGCGCGCGCGGTAGTAGTAGGTCGAGGCCGGGGAAAGGGGCAGGTCGAAGTACGACAGCGACGTCGTCGCGATCCGCAGGCCGTAGCCCGCGCCGCTCGAGCGTTCGAGCTGGAACACCGTGCCGCCGGGGTTGCCCCCCGCCGACCAGACGAGCATCGCGCCCCCGAGGCCCACGCCCGAGGCCGCCGGGACGCTCGGCACGGCGGCCAAGGTCGCGCGCGTCGCGGTCGCGGAATCCTGGGCGCCGCCGAGGTTGAAGGCCCGCGCGAAGTAAGGCCCGTAGGACGTCGCCGTCGACAGGCCGGCCTGCAGCCAGGACGTCGTCCCCGCGGGAAGGTCCCCGGACAGGTTGACCGCGCCCGACATGACCCGGAAGCCCGTTTCGTTGATCGACTCGTCCGTCCAGCTCCACCGGATCGAGCCGGTGGACTGCGCGACGCCGGCGAAGCCCGAGGGGGCCGTGGGCGGCGACGGGAAGTAGGCCAGGAAGCCTCCGTCGAGCCGCCCGGTCCGTCCGCCGGACTGGCGCACGACGGCGTCCCAGTAGCCGGTCGCGGCCGCGGTCAGGTCGAAGGTCCCGCTCACGTTCTGGGCGTCGCCGACGACCACGCCGGTCGCCGTGATCTGCGTCGAGGGCATGGCCAGGACCTGGGCGGTGTTGAGCGTCGTACCTCCTCCCATGCCCTGGCGCCCGCCCGCCACGAGGACCTGCCCGTCGTCGAGCAGGACCGCGCGCGGGTACGTCCGGGTGCCGACCGCCAAGGCCGGTCCCGCGCGCCAGGCGTTGAGCGCGGGGTCGTAGATCTCGGTGGAGGACAGAGCGAGCGTGTTCTGCCCGCCGATGACGATCGGGGAGCCGTTGACCGAGACGAGGGCGTGGGCGAAGCGCGCCGCGGCCATCGTGCTCGTCGCGGTCCAACCGTTCGTCGCCGGGTCGTACACGTCCGCCGTGTTCGTCGGGCCTCCGGAGCCCGAGCCGCCGGCGACCAGCACCTTGCCCCCGGGCAGCACGGCGGTCTGATGATAATAGCGCTGCGCGCTCATCGTCCCCGCCGTCGACCAGGCGCCGCCCGCGGGATCGTAGATCTCGGCCGTCGCGACGCCGGAGCCCCCCGTGATCAGGATGCGCCCGTCGCCGAGCGTCGTGACCGCCGGAAGGTAGCGGCCCGCGCTCATCGCCGGGGCCGCCGTCCAGGCGTTCGTCGCGGGGTCGTAGATCTCGGCGCTGCCGAGGACGATGCTCCCGTTCCACCCGCCCGCGGCCAGCACGCGCCCGTCGGGCAGCAGGGCCAGCTCCGGCCCCTGGCGGACCGAGGACATCGGCGCGATGAAAGTCCAGGTGCTCAGCGCCGGGTCGTAGATCTCGGCCGAGGCGACGATCGCGCCCGGCCCCACCCCGCCCGCGACGAGGACGCGCCCGTCGGCGAGCATGACCGAGGCGAACTCGTAGCGGCCCTGGCGCATGGGCGCCGTCGCCGTCCAGGCGCCGGCGGCCGGGTCGAAGAGGTCCGCCTCCGCCCGGCCCGTGCCCACGCCCTCGACCAGGCCGCCCGCGAGCAGGACGCGGCCGTCGCGCAGCTTGTTCAGCGTGCCCTGGAACCGCGGCTGCGAGAACGAGCCCGTCGCCGTCCACACGCCCTGGCCGACGGAGCGCTTCTCGAGGGACAGCGCGGCCGAGCCGTCGAAGCCGCTTCCGGTGATCGCCGTCGGGACATTCCCTCCGGCGATCGCGGAGGAAGGCGTGACCGAGCTCAACGCGGGATACACCGTCACCGGCGGGGTCACCGCCGTTATAGAGGAGGCATAGGCGGAGGCGACGAGATCGTCGTTGATGGCCCGCACGCGATAGTAGTAGGTCGAGGCCGGAGCCAGGGGCAGGTCGAAGTAGGTCAGCGCCGTCGTCGCGATCCGAAGGCCGTAGCCGGTGCCGCTGGAGCGCTGGAGCTCATAGACGGTCCCGGGCAGGTTCCCCGCCGCCGCCCAGCCGAGGGTCGCCCACCCGAGGCCGATGCCGGAGGCCGCGAGGGCCGTCGGGGTCGACGGGGAGGGCGCCGCGCCCGGCCAATCAACGACCGCGGCGGGGTCGTTCTCATAGATCGGGCCCGTGCGCGCCCCGGAGGAGAGCCTCATCGTCACGCGCGAGGCCGCGTTCAGCGCCGAGGCGTTCACGTTCACCGCCGCGGAGGCGTCGAAGCTCGCCGCGGTGATGGTCGCGACGAAGGTCCCTCCGGCGAAGTCGACGGCGGTGGCGCCGGCGGCCAGTCCCTCGAAGAACAGGGAGTTGACGGAGAGGACGAACCCCGCCGCCTGCGTCGATAGCTCCACGCCCTTCGCCGAGCCGGCGGCGGTGACGCTCCCGATGGAGACCGTGCCGCTGTTGCCGGGCTCCAGCACCAGGCCGCGGCCGGAAGGTCCGCCGCGGAATATGGAGCCGGTCACGGACAGGTTGACGCTGCCGCCGCGCAGGGACAGCGCCCCGCCGAAGGGGCTCGTGGCGACGAGCACGCTCGTATCGAAGCTGGTGCCGGTCGAGCCGCTGACGACCGCGGCCGTCGAGCCCTGGATGTAGGAGCCCTGCACGGTGTTCGAGGCCGCGGCGAGCAGGTAGAGGGCGGGCGCGCCGGCGGCCCGGCTCGTGATCGTGCTCTGATCGATCGTGTTTCGGACGGCGCCCGCGCCGAGGTGCGCGGCCATGCCCGTCTGGCTGCTCAAGCGGCTGAGCGTGACCGTGTTGTAGGAGCCCGAGGCGATGGAGAGCCCGGTGAGGGAGGAGTGGACGGCGGCCTCGCTCAGCGTGTTGTAGACGGAGCCTTCGTCGATGAGGACGCCTTGGCCCGTCGCGTTGGCGAGATACGTTTGGGAGATCGTGTTGCTCGAGGAGCCGCCGGCGATCACGAGCGCGGACGCGGAGGTGTTGTCGGCCGTGATCGTGCTCAGGCTGATGGTCGTGTAGCGGGCGTTCCCGAGCTCCACGCCGCCGTTCGCCTGGCCGATCAGGAAGCTCTGCGTGATCGTGTTGTAGTCGGACCCGCTGACGCCCAGCGCGGCGTTGTTGGCGCGTCCGAGCAGCAGGCTCTGGCTGATGGTGTTGTGATGGGCTCCGCCCGTGATGCGCGCCGCGCCGGAGTCGTCGGAGCCCTCGGCGTACATGCAGCTGCGGGTGATGGTATTGTAGGCCGACTCGTCGAGGAGCAGGGACGATTGCCTGCTCGTCATCGTCGTCAGGCTGATGGTATTGTAGTCGGAGCCGAGGTCGAGGACCGCGCCGTAGCCCGACGGGTCGGAGATGTAGCTCTCCGTGACGGTGTTGGACGCGGCGCCGTTGAAGAAGAGAGGGTAGGCGTTGAACGAGCCTTGGGAGGACGCGGTGCTTCGGGTGACGACGCTCCCCCGGCTGCCGTCGAGCCAGAGGCCGTGGGCGTTCCACACCGCCACCGTGCTGTGGCTGACGGAGCTCCAGGAGCCGAGGCGCACGCCGGCGGCGTAGATGCCGTTGCCGCCGCTCGTGCTCACGGACACGCTCGACAGGTGGACGTACGCCGAGGACGCCCACACGCCGTATGGGACGTTCTGGCTCACGATCACCTTGAGGCCGTGGAGGCTGACCGAGGAGTTGGCGATCAGGAAGGCCGCCGTCGAGGCCGCGGGCGGAGAGACGACCGGGGTCAGGCCCGAGCCGGGATCGGCCAGGATGGTGATCGAGGAGCCGGCGTTGGCGAAGCCGCTCACCCTCACCTGCTCGAGGTACGTCGCGCCGTCGCGGATCACCACGCACGAGGGCCCGGTCAGGGTCGCCGGCAAGGCGCCGACCGCCTCCTGGATGGTCTCATGCCGATACTGGGCGCCGACGTTCTCGGTCGTCGCGCAGCCCGGGTAGGCGGGGTTGGGCAGCAAGGTGCTGAAGCGGGCCAGCAAGGCGTCCTGGTCGCTCCCCGCCGCCCAGCCCACGGCGTAGACGTCCTCGTTGGCTCCCAGCATGAACGAATAGACGTGGTCCTCGCCGGTGCCGGCGGAGCGCACGGTGGTGCTCGAGACCGTGACGAACTCGTCGGAGAGCTCGGCGAGCAGTCCGTTGACGCCGCCGGCGCCCGGGGCCTCGCTCGCCGAGCCCGAGACGAACAAGGTCCCATCCGCGAGCTTGAGGATGTCGCTCAGATACTCCCCCGCGCCGCCCGAGCCGGTGAAGGCGGCCGACGACAGGGCCGCGAGGCTCGCGTCGAAATGCCGCATGTAGCGGCTCGCGCCGGTCGCGGTGTTCAGGAAGCCGACCGCGACCACCCCCCCGTCCCCGTCGGCCGCCAGCCGCCGGAACTCGTCGGCGCCCGCCGAAGGCCCGTTGATCGTCGCGCTCCCGATGAGGACCAGGTTCTCGTCGAACTGGCCGAGCCAGGCCGCGCCTGGGCTCCCCGCGTCGGGCGCGACCGAGCCGGCGACGAAGACGTTCCCGGAGGCCACCGGCATCACGTCGTATGCCAGGGCGCCGTATTGGACCACGGTCGCGGTCGCGACCATGGCGAGGGTCTCCAGGCTGAAGCCGCCGAGCCAGACCGCCCGGCCTCCCGTCACGGAGCTGTGCCCCACGACGTACAGCGCGCCGTCGTACACGCGCAGCCCGCGCGCCTCGTCCCAGTCGTCCGCCGAGCCGTTGACGGTCGCGCTCGCGATGAGGACGAGGCTGTCGTCGAACCGGGCCAGCCAGATGTCCCGCCCCGACGTCGCCGCCGCGCTCGAGACGTAGCCCGCGACGAAGACGCCGCCGACGGTGACGGTGTCGACGACGAGCGCCCAGGCGGCATCGTCGAAGCCGGCCTTGTCGAAGGTGTACGTCGTCAGCTTGACGAGCTCGGGGCTGTATTTGCCGACCCAGATGTCCTTGCCCGTCCCCGTCTGGGTCAGATGCCCGGCGACGTAGATGTTGCCGCTGTCGTCCTGGCCGATCCCCATCAGGGCGTCGGCGCCGCCGCCGGAGCCGGCGATCGCGGCGGAACTGACGACGGGCATGGCCGCGCCCGCCGGGAGAGCGGGCAGCAGCAAAAGGCAGGTTACAAAAACGAAGGACGAGCGGAACACGTTCATCGGCGGGCCACTCGAGGTATAACCCCGGAAGCGCTGGATTACAAGGCCTTTTTTACGGCACTGATGACAATGTTTTCGGCCGTTATTCGGCGGGCGTGCCGGTCTTGGGGCGGGCGAAGCCCGTGGAGAAGCTCTTGAAGGACGTGGACTTCAGCCCCGACTTCCCGACGGGCTCCTCGTCGACGCCCCTGCGCGCGTCCCCGGCGAGGGAGGCGACGCGGCGCTTGTGGGCCGGATCGGCGAGCCAGGCCCGCCACTTCTTGTCGAGGTCGGAGACCTTCTTATAGCGGTAGGTCAGCCAAAGGGCGTCGGCGACGGGCTTGCCGTCGCGCAGGGCGGCGCACAGGCTCTTGAACTGGAGGCGGGAGTGCTTGCGCAGGAGGTAATGGGTCACCGAGTAGGCCTGGATGTACCACTCCCCGACGGCGGTGTTGTCGTTGTGCAGGTCCTTGGTCGGCGTGATGCCGAAGAACGTCTCGAGGTCGGGGAACCTCTTCGGGTCGACCATGGTCATCTGCTGATACCAGACCGACGTCTCCGGCTTGTCCGGGGACTCGGCTTCCTCCAGCATGGCGAGGCCCTCGTTGAGCCAGGACGGCGGCTGGCGGTGCGCCTCGCGCCAATAGCTGTCGAAGAGGAGGTGGGTCGCCTCGTGGGCCATGACCGAGAGCATCTTTCGGGGGTCCTTCATCGTGGGCATGGCCACGGCCTTGCGGTCGTAGACGGCCAGGCCGTTGGACCACTTGGGCGGGGCGAACTCCCCGTTCAGGAAGCTCTCCTGGTCGGAGTAGATGTAGAGGTTGATCTTCTCCTTGGACATCCAAGGGGAGAACATGCCGAGGTCCATGCGCAGGCGGGAGTGGATGCGCTCCGAGCCCATGGTGAAGCCGGCCGGGAGCCAGGAGGTCTGGTGGTTGATGATGAAATGCGGGGTCTGGCTTTGCCGCCACTCCCAGCTCTGGCCGTCCCGGGCGGCGCCCGCCGGTACGGCCAGGAAGAGGGCGAAAAGGGCGGCGCGCATGGGCTCAGAGTAGCAGAACCGTTCGAACTTCGCCATAGATTCCCACGGCAGGCCTAAATGAGATTGTCCCGAGGAGGTTATTTTGGTAAAATGACAATAGGGTGACTTAAAGCCTGACACCGAGCCCGGAGGAAGAACCCCATGGCGACCATGCGGACCTTGTTTCTCAACCCCCCCTCTTTCGAAGGGTTCGACGGGGGCGCGGGCGCCCGGTATCAGGCCCGGCGCGAGATCCGGTCCTTCTGGTATCCGACCTGGCTGGCCCAGCCGGCGGCCCTGATCCCCACCTCCAAGCTCATCGACGCCCCGGCCGACGACCTCACCCTCGAGCAGGTCCTGCAGCGGGCCCGCGGCTTCGAGCTGTGCGTCATCCACACCAGCACCCCCTCCTTCGAGAACGACGCCAAGGTCGCCGCCGCTCTCAAGGAGCAGAACCCGGACATGCGCATCGGGTTCGTCGGCGCCCACGTGGCCGTCCTCCCCGAGGAATCCTTGAAGAACGCTCCGGTCCTCGACTTCGTCGGCCGCGAGGAGTTCGACTTCACCATCAAGGAAGTCGCCGAGGGCCGCCCGTACGAGCAGATCGCCGGCTTGTCGTACCGGTCCGGCGGCTCCATCGTCCACAACCCCGACCGGATGCTGATCGACGACATGGACAGCCTTCCCTCCGTGCTCGACGTGTACAAGCGGGACCTGGTCGTCCCCAATTACTACATCGGCTACCTGAAGCATCCTTACCTTTCCCTTTACACCGGCCGCGGCTGCCCCGCGCGCTGCTCGTTCTGCCTGTGGCCCCAGACCGTGGGCGGCCACGTGTACCGGACCAAGTCCGCGAAGGCCGTCATCGCGGAGATGGCCAAGGCCAAGGAGCTGTTCCCCGAGGTCAAGGAGTTCTTCTTCGACGACGATACGTTCACGGCCGACCTGACCAGGGCGGCGGAGATCGCCAGGGGCCTGGGGAAGCTGGGGATCATGTGGTCGTGCAACTCTCGCGCGAACGTCCCCTTCGAGTACCTCAAGATCTTCAAAGACAACGGATTGAGGCTTCTGCTCGTCGGTTATGAGTCCGGGAACCAGAAGATCCTGAACAATATCAAGAAAGGCGTCCGGGTCGACATCGCCCAGGAATTCACGAAGAACTGCCGCAAGCTGGGCATCGTCATCCACGGGACCTTCATCCTGGGTCTGCCCGGCGAGACGAAGGAGACCATCGAGCAGTCCATCCGATATGCCTGTGATCTGAATGTGGACACCATCCAGGTCTCCTTGGCCGCCGCCTACCCCGGCACCGAGCTGTACCGCCAGGCGATGACCAACAAGTGGTACGACGAGGGGACCATGGTGCGCAACGACGGCACCCAGGCGAGCGCGATCTCTTATCCCCACCTGTCCGCGGCGGACATGGAGGCGGGCGTCAAGCGCTTCTACTCCAAGTTCTACGCGCGCCCCACCCCCATCATGCGCATGCTCGTCAGCATGGCCAAGGACCCCCTGGAGCGCGCTCGCCGCCTGCGCGAGGGGCGCGAGTTCCTCGATTACCTGCGCGGACGCCAGAAGCCGGCGGCCTCGCGCCTGGCGCCGGGCGAGACCCGGCACCAGGAGCCGGTCGGCGTCTGATCGACCTTTCCATGGAGCGGGACCTGGCCGGGCTGATCATGCTCACCACCGCCGTGGCGGGGCGGGCCGCGTTCTCGGCCTTCGCGCTCGCCTGCGGAGCCTTCACCTTCGTCTTCGCCGTCGCGGCGGCCGTGTTCTCCCGGCGGTTCCTGCTCGCCCGGGCCTCCCGCGCCGCCGCGCCCCTGCCGCCCATCACCGTGATCAAGCCTCTGAAGGGCGAGGACCACGACCTGGTGGAGAACCTCGCGAGCTTCTGCCGGCAGGATTATCCCTGCTACCAGATCCTCTTCTGCCTCGCCAGCCCCGATGATCCCGCGCTCGCCTCGGTCTCGCGCCTCAAGAAGGAGTTCCCCGAGGCCGACATCGAGGTCGTGGTCTCCAAGAACCGCATCGGCTGCAACCCGAAGGTCAACAACATGGCGAACGCTTATCCTTTCGCCAAATACGACCTGCTGCTCATGTCCGACTCGGACATCAAGGTCGAGCCGGGCTTCCTGCGCCGCATGGCCGCCCCCTTCGCCGAGCCCGCCGTCGGCCTGACGACCTCGTTCTACCAGGCCTCGGGCGCTCGCGGCCTATGGGGCTCGATGGAGGCGCTGTCGATCAACGCCCATTTCCTGCCGCAGGCCGCCTGCGCGGCCTACTTCGGCATGCGCTTCGCCATGGGCGCGGCGATGATGGTGCGCCGCCGGGCCTTCGAGGAGACGGGGGCCTTCCAGAACCTCGCCGACCACCTCGCCGACGACTTCCGCCTCGGCGAATCGGTGCGCGAGGCGGGCTGGCGGGTGGAGACGGCGGAGGGCATCGTCGACTCCATCCCGGGCATCGGCAGCGCGGCCGGGCATCTCGCGCACATGATCCGCTGGGCCCGCACCATCCGCCTGTGCCAGCCCGCCGGCTTCTACGCCAGCCTGATCCAGCACGGCTTCTCGCTGCTGACCTTGCGTCTGCTCGTCCAGGGCCCGGACGCGGCGGGCGCGGCCCTTCTCGCGGGCATCTGGGCGGCCAAGGCGGCCTCGGCGCTCTCGCTGCGGGCCGGGCTGGGAGGCCGCCAGCCGGCGCTCGCGCTGTTCCTGCTGCCGCTGTCGGAGTGGTTCGCGTTCGCCGCCTGGGTCGCGGCCTGCGGCTCGGACACCGTGGTCTGGCGCGGGGAGCTGTTCCACGTCCGCGAGCAAGGCCAGCTCGAGCCCGTCGCGCCGCCGCCGGCGGTGCGCCACGCCCTTCCGGCCGAGCGCTGACGCCGGGATGAGGAGCGCGCGACGCTGGTTCACGGCCGTCGTCATCGCCCTCGGCTCCGCCACCTTCCTCTACCTGCTGTGGTCCTTCGGTCCCCTGCGGGTGTGGGACCTGTTCCGCGGCTTCGGCTGGGGCTTCGCGGTGCTGCTGCCCTTCCAGTATCTGGACCACATGCTCAACGCGACCGGCTGGCGGCTCGCGTTCACCCCCGCCCAGGCGCGTCAGGTCTCGTTCTGGGAGCTCGTGCGCGTGCGCATCGCGGGCGACGGCGTCAACTACCTGACCCCCAGCGCCAGCATCGCCGGGGAGTTCGTGCGCCCCGGGATGCTCCGCACGTCCCTCTCGCACGACGCCAAGGTCGCGAGCGTGGTCGTCGCGAAGGCCACGCAGGCCGCGGGGCAGGGCCTGTTCGTGCTCCTGGGCCTCATCTACCTGATCAACGCCCGGGTCTACGATTTCAAAGACGGGCAGGCGGGCTGGGCGGCCGCGGGCATCAGCGCCATGCTCTGCGGCGTGGCCATCGGCGTAGGCCTGCTCGCGGTCCGGCCGCCGGAGAGGCTGACGGCCCGCTTTCCCGCCGCCTTCGCCAAGCTCGAGCCGCTGCGCCGCAGCCTGCGCGAGTTCCTGGGGCGCCATCCCCTGCGGCTCGTCGGTTCCGTCCTCTTCTTCATGATCGGCTATGCCTGGGGCGCGGCCGAGATGTGGCTGATCTGCCGGTTCCTCGGCATCCCGATCGGCCCGGAGACCGCCCTGGGCATCGAGTTCCTGTCGAACCTCGTCGACGCCTTCGCCTTCATGGTCCCCGCCAAGATCGGGACCCAGGAGGCGGGCAAGGCCGTGATCTTCAAGGGCCTCGGCCTCGGGGCCGATGTGGGGTTCACCGCCGGGCTGATCCGCCACACGCGCGAGCTGCTCTGGGCCGCGCTGGGCCTGGCTCTTTACGCCGCGCAGCAGCGGAAGACCGCGCTCAAAGCGTTGGGCTGACCAGCTCCACGCCGTGCTCCTCGAGGGCGCGGCGGACCTCCGGGCTCAGCAAGGCCTCGAGCTCGGTCACGCTCTGATGGGACGCGGTCGGACGGTCCCCCGCTCTCAGGGCCTCATCCGTGGTCGGATGGAAGTACAGCTCGGTCGTCCCTTCGGTCAGGCGGGAGAGCAGCCAAAGGACGTAATCCTCCTTCATGAGCCCCGAGCGCAGCAGGCCCCAGGAAGGAGGCGTCTCGAGCCGGGCGGCCGCCGGACCGACCCACGCGCCCAAGGTCCCGAAAACGCCCGCCAGGAGGGCCGTGCCGGCCCTTTCCGCCCCGGGGAAGCCCTTGAGCGCCTCCCACTCCCCGGAGGGCAGGCGCACGCGCGGGATGCCGTATTCGCGGGCCAGGCGGCAAAGCGCGGGAAAAATGACCGGATGGACGTGGACGTTGATGTGGCCGTCGATATGGGTCGGCTTGAGGCCGAGGGCCAGCATCGCCTCGATCTGGGCGCGGATCTCCCCCTCGACCCCGGCCCGCGCCCCGGAGTCGAAGAAGTAGCGCGCACCCGCTTCCTCGGGCTCGCTCGCGCACAGCTCGAGGTGCAGCCCGACCCCGAGGCCGGGGTTCGCGAGGGCGAGCCGGGCGGCCTGCGCCGCGGCCGGGCGGAGGACCATCAGGCTCGCGAACCGGAGGATGCCGGCGGAGAAGGCGCGGATCACCGCGGCGTTGACCTCCGGCGTGTCGCCGAAATCGTCGGCGGTGACGATCAGGCGGCGGCTCACTCCGGGTCGGAGGAGATCAGCTGGACCGTGCATTGTCCGCCCGCGACGACGGCGATGATGCGGGGAGCCGGGGCGACCGCCCCGGCGGGGCAGGTGCAGTTGCAGGTGCCCGGCGTGCCCGAGCAGGAGAACCCCCCCGGGATGTTCGAGCACACCGCGTTGGCCTGGTTCCAATACGTGAGGGCGCGGTTGAGCATCGACTCCGACTCCTTCCGGTTCTGGGCGCCCTTCGACGCGCGGTCGACGGCGACGTAGTTCATGAGCACCATCTGCAGCATGCCGCTGGCGATGAACGCGACGATGACGCCCGTGATCAGGACGTGGACCAGGACGGAGCCGCGGCGGTTCAGTTTAATCAAGGGTGCTGCTGAACTGTTTTTGCATGGAGATGCCGAAATCGAAGGTCGTGAACTTGACGGTGGGCTCGTTCGTGGTCGCGGTCTGCCGTCCGATCACGTAGCGCAGGCGCACCCCGCCGATGTTGTTGTCCCGCAGGAACACGTTCGGGGCGCCGGTGTAGGAGCCGGGGATCTTCTCGAGGCGATAGCCGACGACCGAGGATTCCGTCCACGGGGCGGCCGGCGAGGCGTTGCAGGTCGCGGGCACCGCGTTGCAGGCGCCGGGGGCGCCGGGGCACGGGCAGGCGCCGGTGTAGGAGTAGCGGCGCAAGGTGAAGCCCGTCTCGGGCGAGACCGGCGGCGTCGGGTCCACGCAGAATTGGATGACGGTGCCGACCCCGGTCGGGTCGAGCAAGGCGCCCGGCAGGGCCCCCATCGCCCGCGACCAGTTCTTGCACACGACGATCGAGTCCGAGGACTGGCCGTGCGCGGTCGGGAAGGCGAGGACGTTGGAATCCTCGATCTCCTTGGCCATCGACAGATAACTGACCAGGGACCAGCCCGTGGCCGTGCCGGAGCGGATGCCCTCGACCTGGCTGCGCGCCATCTGCGCGGCGATGGTGGCCACGCCGACGAGGACGAAGGACGCCAGGGAGATGGCGATGACGAGCTCGATGATCGAGAAGCCCCGGGTGTTCGTCATCAGTCGGTCCAGTTCGTCGTGATGGTCACCACGGGCACCGGCCGGCCGTTGACCAAGGTCGTCGCGTCGACGAAGTAGCTGACCCGGGCGCTCTTGCCCACCGGAGGGGCCGCCTCGAAATCCCCCATCACGCCGGTCAAGGTGTGCGTCCCCTGGGCCAGGGCGTAGCAATTGGAGCCTCCACCCGGGCAGGCGTCGACGATCCCGTTGCACGAGATGCTCCAGTTGTTGGCAGCGCCCTGGCAGGGACCGGGGATGAGCGTCGTGCTGGCGGTGCCGGCCTCGGCCGTCACGTAGTTCTTCAGCAAAGCGGCCACCATGCGCGCGCCCGCGGCCGCCTTGATCTTGCTCTCGCCCTTGTTGCCGCCGGTCTTGACCGTGAGCGCCACGCTGAACACCGAGGTGACCATGATCGAGGTCAGCAGCATGGCGACCATCACCTCGACGAGGGTGTAGCCGGCGTCGCCGCGACCAACGCGGCTGCGCTTCATATCAATACGTCGGTGCTGGCGCGCCGCCATAGCTGGTGATGACCCCCGAGCCGTTCTGGGCGTAGGCCCAGGCGACGTACGTCCCGGTCTTGCGTTTGGCCCCCGCCGTCATGTTGCTGCCGCCGGTGGCGCCGCAGGCGCCGCCCGTGGGGCTGCAGGCGTAGAAGTTGTACGGCTTCGAGCCGAAGTTCTGGTCGGCCAGGTACTTGCACCAGACGAGGTTGCAGGCGTTGGTGTAGGTCGTGGGCGCGCAGGCGCCGGCGCCGCAGCCGGTGTTGGCCGTCGTCGGGAAGGTCCCCACGATGTAGTTGTTGGAGTGGTCGAGGGCGAACATCTTGTTCGTCGTGCCGATCATGTTGACGAGCGACACCGCGTCGTCGGCCTTCGTCGTCTCGACGCTCTTCAGGTAGGAGGGCACCGCCACGGAGGCGAGGATGCCGATGATGAGCACGACGACGAGCAGCTCGATCAACGTGAAGCCGGCGCGGTTCTTGGTCATTATTTCCCCAGGCTCGAGAGTTTGAAGACGGGCAGGAACACGGCGAGCACGATGACGCCGACGAGCATGCCGATGCCGACGACCATGATCGGCTCGATGATGGCGTTGAAGCTGCGGGTGAACTGGTCGATCTGCTCCTTGTAGAACGAGGACAAGGTGACGAGCATGTCGGGGAGCTTGCCCGACTCCTCGCCCATGAACATCATCTCGGTGACGAGCGGCGGCAGCGCCCCCGTCTTCTTGAAGGACTGCGAGATGGACTTGCCGCCCGCGACGTCGGCCTTGACCGAGTTCAGGACGCGACGGAAGATGATGTTGTTGGCGAAGACGCCCTCGAGCACGGAGATCGCGTTGAGGATGCTGACGCCGGACTCGATCAAGGTCGAGAGCGTGGTCAGCATGCGCTCGATCATGATGTTCTTCAGGAAGTCGCCGACCAGGGGCAGGTTGAACAGCAGGTTCCACTTGGCCTCCTGCCCGGACTCCGTGGAGGTGTAGGCGTTGATCACGAACCAGATCGCGATCAAGGTGATGATCAGGGCCCCGAGGTGGTGGACGAGGATGTTCGAGACGACGATGATCGCGGCCGTCAGCGGCGGGAGCTTCACGTTGAAGCTCGCGAAGATCTCGGCGAACACGGGGACGATCTTGAGGATGAAGAACAGGAGGACGCCGCCGGAGACCGTCATCAGCACGCCGGGGTAGGCCATCGCGGAGATGATCTTTCCCTGGATCTCGGCCTGCGAATGGATGTAGGACCCGATCTGCTTGAGCACCTTCGGGAGCTGGCCGCCCATCTCGCCGGCCTGGACGAGGGAGACCCACATCGTGTCGAAGGCCTTCGGGTGGCGCTCGAGCGCGCGGTACAGAGCCGTGCCGCTCGAGACGTCCTTGGTGACCTGGGCCAGCGCGAACTGGAGGGGCTTGGAGCTGGAGTTCTCGCCGAGGAGCGACAGGGCGCGGACGAGGGGCACGCCGCCGTTGAGGAGGGTCGAGAGCTGCTCGGCGAAGAAGATGAGGTCGCGCAGGGCGGGCTTGCCCCCGCCGCCGGAGGCGGCCTTGCCGCCGCTCCCCGAGCTGGTCTTGTCGGCGATGATCGAGAGGATGAAATAGCCCTTGGCCTGCAGGGCGTTGATGGCCTCGTTCTCGCTGTTGGCCTCGAGGGCCCCCGAGGAGGTCTCGCCTTTGCTGTCCTGGACGGTGTAAGCGTAACGGGCCATTATGTCCCCAGTGTAACAGGCGTTGGAGGGCCTGTCAATCCGACACGGTCACGGACATCACTTCGTCGATCGTGGTAAGCCCGTTCAGCACTTTCCGGAAGCCCGAGGCGCGCATGGTCCACATGCCGGCCTCCTCTCCGGCCTTCTTGAGCTTGCCCACGTCCGCGCCGTAGCGGTAGATGATCTCCTTCATCGCGGCGTTGAGCTTGTAGACCTCGTAGATGGCCTTCCGGCCCGAGTAGCCGGTGCGGGAGCACTTGTCGCAGCCCCGGGCCTCGTAGAAGACGATCGAGGCCGGGTCCGGCGGGGTCTCGAGCAGGGCCTCGCGCACGACCTGCTCCGCGAGCTCGGCGGGGACCTTCGCGGGCTTCTTGCACAGGGGGCACAGCAGGCGCACGAGGCGCTGCGCGGCCGCGAGCTGCAGGGAGTTCGCGAGCATGAACGGCTCGATGCCCATGTCGATGAGGCGGGCGACGCAGGACAGCGCGTCGTTGGTGTGGAGCGTCGAGATGACGAGGTGGCCCGTGAGCGCGGCGCGCAGGCAGGTCTGCGCGGTCTCCTGGTCGCGGACCTCTCCGACCAGGATGACGTCGGGGTCCTGGCGCAGGAAGGAGCGCAGCGCCGAGGCGAAGGTGAGGCCGATGTTGGCGCGCACCTGGACCTGGTTGATGCCCTCGATCTTGAGCTCGACCGGGTCCTCGATCGTCATGATGTTGATGTCGGGGCTCTTGATCGTGTTGAGGATGGCGCCGAGGGTCGTCGTCTTGCCGGAGCCCGTCGGGCCGGTCATGAAGAACAGGCCGTGCGGCTTGTTGGCCGCCTCGATGATGTCGTCGCGCTGGCGCGGGTCGAGGCCGACCTTGTTGATGTCGAGGTCGATGGCGCCTTTGTCGAGAATACGCATGACGACCTTCTCTCCGAACACGCAGGGGCAGATCGAGACGCGCAGGTCGATGACCCGGTTCTGGACCTTGATCGAGAACTGGCCGTCCTGGGGCAGGCGCCGCTCCGCGATGTCGAGCTTCGACAGAATCTTGATGCGCGAGATCATCGCGGCGAACAGGTGCTTCGGCGGGGGACTTCGCTCATACAGAATTCCGTCGATACGAAAACGAAGAGCCACGCGCTCGTCGTATTTCTCGATGTGGATGTCCGACGTGCGCTCCTGGATCGACTGCTTGAGGATGGCGTTGATGAGCGAGACGGTCTGGGCGCCGGCCGCGTCGACGGCGAGCTGGTCGAGGTTGAGCCGCTCGTCGCCGGTCTGCGGCTGCTCCTCGATCTCGTCCTCCCCCTTTTTCGCGTTGAGGGTGTTTTCGATGGCGCTGCCGCCGACGTAAAACTCGTCGATCGCCTTGAGAATCTGGGTCTTCGTCGCGATGAACGCCTGGATCTCGTGGCCGCTGAGCAGCTTGAGGTTGTCGATGAGCATGACGTTGTCCGGGTCGGACAACGCGACGGCGAGCACGTTCTCGTCGAGAAACAGCGGCAGGACCAGGTTTTCGCGGGCGTAGTTCTCCGGGATGACCTTCTCGAGGGCCTGCCCCTTCTCCGACTTGAGGATCTTGTTCTCGCGGGAGGCGTAGGGGATGCCGAACTGCTTGGACAAGGCGACGGCGATGTCGTCTTCCTTGGTGAAGCCGAGCTTGATCGCCGCCTCGTTGAAGGAGCACCGGCTCTGCGTCGCGGCCTTTTGGGCCTTGTCGCGCTGATCCTCGGTCAGGACCCCGCTGCTCACCAGAATTTCGGCTAGGTTGGACATGTGTTGTTTTTTACCGTCCCTTTACCGAAGTATAGCCGACCCTCTCCGGTTGTCAAGCCCCTTCACTAATAACGTCAAACAACGTAACGTCAAACAACGGAGTACGGCAACGGATCAACCACAGAGACACAGGGAACACGGAGAACGGCGACGGATGAAGAGTTAACAGGCGCGGCCGTACGCCGTTGCCATTTAATCCGTTTTCCCCGTGACCTCTGTGTCTCTGTGGTTGAACCCGTCCGTTCAGCGCCGTTAGTCGCTGACGATGGTCGGGGTGATGAAGATGACGAGGTCGGAGTTGACCCGGCGCGTCGAGGAGCTCGTGAAGAGCCAGCCGACGATCGGAATGTAGCCGAAGAAGGGCACCTTGCGCACGACCTTCGATTCCGTCGAGCGCAGCAGGCCGCCGAGCACCAAGGTCTGGCCGTTCTTGATGCGCACCAAGGTGGACGCGGATCGCTTGATCGGGTTGAACACGCGGTTCGACGACACGGAGATGGACGCCTCCTGGATGTCGGTGAAGGACGGCTGGACCAGCATCGTGATGTAGCCTTCCTTGTTGACCTGAGGCGTGACCCGCAGCACGAGGCCGGTCTTCTCCCGGTGGACGCCGGAGACCTGCAGGCTCGTGCCGCCGCTCGCGCCGGCCTGGGAGACCTCGAAGTTCGTGGCCTCCTCGGCGCTGATCTCGATCACGGCGGACTTGTTGTTGAGGGTCAGGATCTTGGGCTTGCCGAGAAAGCGCGCCTCGGAGCGGGAGATCAGCGCGCGCAGGGCGATCTTCAGCGAGGTCAGGTCGAGGACGCTCGTCTTCATGAAGCTTCCGGTGTTGACCAAGGAGGTCGCCTCCGTCGTCGTCGCGGCCGCGGCGGCGCCGCCGATGCTGCTCGACACG